>JAYVQZ010000337.1:0-5745 GCA_043776735.1 Deltaproteobacteria bacterium
GTGTCCACCGGTTTGGTTAGGTAATCATCCATGCCGGATTCAATGCACCGGTTCCTGTCTCCCAAAACAGTGTTGGCCGTAACCGCAAGGATTGGGGTGTAATGGCCGGATTCGCTTTCTGCTTTTCGCCAGGCCCGGGTAGTTTCTAACCCGTCGATCCCTGGCATCTGACAATCCATGAGCACAACATCAAATTCCCCATTTTTCTGCAGCGCTAAGGCCTGCTCCCCCCCATTTACGGACTCCACGTGAAATCCCACCCGCTCTAGATGAAGCGCCAGCACCATCTGATTCACTGGGTTGTCCTCAACCACAAGGATATAGGCTCTAGGCTCTCTGTTTGCAGAAAGGGGGTCGACGTTAAATAGAGTGCTTACGGCGGCTTGGCTGACTTCAGGCTTCTCGCTCAGATCTCCAAAAAGTTCGTTGATGAGAAGGTGCAGCCGCTCGCCAGACTCCTCGATCACTTTGAGACTTTGGCGGCTAAGTCCGCTTGTTGCCTGTAGCAGCAACAATTTGGTCATCCCCTGAATGCCATTGAGTGGGGTTCGGATCTCGTGGCTCATCCTTTGTAGAAACTGTTCTTTGCTGTGAATGGCATCCAGCGCCTGTTCATGCGCCGTCTTGTACTTTTGGCTTAGCATCTCATTGTGAAGGCTAAGTTGAAGATTCTTTTCAATATAGTTACCCCAGTCACGTTCCAGAAAAAAGATAATGGTGAGGAATAAAATGCAAGAAAGGGCAAGGACGATGGAGAGGTGATTGGGTTCCCCAACACAGCGAAGTGTGAACGGAACTAAAATAAGACAGGGAACCACAAGAGCCATTCGTGGGTAGATGACATAGCTCAATACCGCCCCGGCACTAATGGATAATAACGACACAGCGAGGATAGATTGAAGGGCCAGATCGCCCGAGGGAAACATCGCTACCGCAGGTAAAGTCCAAAGCAAGCCTGAACTCCAAAGGGAAAGCGAGAAAACGTTCTTCGTCTTTTCCACTCTCCCTTCTCGGAGCCAACCGAGCATCTTAGGGGTGAGAGCCAACCGGAAAATATTAAAAAGAAGAACGGAGAAGAACCAACTATAGGCGGTAATGTCTTTGGGATCTTTTCTTAGCAGGACCAGCGTGAGGCCTGCGGTGATGGCATTGCTGATCGCCGAGCGAGGAAGACCACGGATCCAGATCCCATAGCGATCGGCCTCAATGCGCTCATGCGACTGGACCCCAGGAAGGGCTGAGACACTGCTTGAGGATTCGTTTCCCATTGCTTTAGCCAGCAGCCTGTTTCTTTTTGAAACTTTCAAGAAGGGTGTCCGAACAGGTTGGGCAAACGCCGTGAGAGAAAAGCGCTCCCGATCGAACACTTACGTATTCCTCCACCTGATGCCAGTAATTTTTGTCGTCACGGACCTTCTTACAATAGGCACAGATCGGTATCAAGCCTTCAAGTTCGGTGACTTTTTTCAAGGCGGTTTCGAGCTCTTTCACTCGTGCCGTTAACATTCTTTGTAATTGAGCAATTCGTTTTCCTACGTTTAATCGCGCCGAAAGTTCTTCCTTATGAAACGGCTTAGTCATGTAATCGTCAGCGCCGGCCTTGAGCCCTTTGACGACGTCCTCTTTGCGGTCATTGCCGGTGAGAAGCACAATATACGGAGGCTCATGCGTGGGAAGAGAACGAACTTTTTGGCAAATTTCTAGGCCGCTTAGTCCGGGTAAGTTCCAATCCAAAATCACAACTTGAAAACTGTGAGGCTTGGACAAAAGCTCCCAAGCTTCGTTACCGTCACTGACAGCTTGAAACGATTCCCCAAATTGCTCGAGCGCTGTCTTAAGCAACATCAGAAACGTTGGATCATCTTCGACTACTAAAATACGCGGTGAAATCACACACCCCTCCTGCTCTACCTCTTCTCCATTATCGGCCTTAGGGGGAGAATACTTCACTAAAATTATTGGTGTAACCATTTGATATAATAGAAATAAATTAATTTATTTTATGTGTGATTTCCCCATCAACTGTGTCGGGAATTCCACATTGTGAAGGGCATAAAACAGCTACGATAAATGGATTATGTCGAGTGCGGAACGTTTTTCGGTATTGGTGGTGGACGATGAGTCGTCCGTTCGTGATCTTCTGGTCGCTCTATTTCGATCGGAGGGCTATGAAGTGGGGGCTGTGGGCAGTGCCGCGGTGGCCTTGGCTTCAGTGCTCGATCAAACCTTCGACGCCGTGCTCACTGACATTCGAATGCCTAAAGACAACGGCTTGGATCTACTCCTTCGAATAAAGAAGTACCGCCCTCTGGTCCCGGTCATCCTAATGACTGGCGATCCCTCGATCGCCTCTTTGCCAGAGACAAAAGAATTGGCTTCAGCAGTTTTTGTAAAACCTTTTCCCCCTCATGCTTTGCTCGATCTTTTTAGAGAGCTGCGCAGGAAAAAAAAGAGTAATGCCATTGGGGTGAAAAAAGCCTTGGAGGTTTCCTTTGGCAAAAAAAGTGCGCGCTAAAAAACCAACTGAAACCCTTCGTATACCTTTGGAATTTCAAAATGAGAGACATGGCCCAGAGGAACGGACTCAGCCCAATATTCGCCTAGTGAAGACCTCACCGGTAGTGGCTTTAACTCGCGCTAAGGCAGCGAATTTTCACCGGCCCGCACAACCAGTGACATTCGGATGGCTCCCCTATCTCTTCGGAGGTTTATTGGCGTTTGGTTTTGTTGTTGTCCAAAAGAGTAATGCGGTAAAGACCGGGGACGGTGGTGTGTTAGTTTCCGGGGCAGACGTGCAGGCTGGACAAAAAAACGCAGCTAAGTCAGGGATTTTAGAATTGGCGAGAATTTCGGTAACAAAAAAATAGTCATTATCCTTGTGACTCCATGGCTTGACGAAGTGTCGTGAAATCGGCTTCGCAGCGTTGGTATTCCTCTCGCAATCCTCTGATTTTCCGCAGGCCTTCGGGCGCCTGTTTTTTTGCCAATTCTTCAAGCTCTGCCGATAGGCCTGCAAACTGATGCGCCCCCAAGCTAAGGCTCTCTTCTTTCAAGGCCTGGGCAAATTCAACGACATCGCTAAAGCGCTCTTCGCGGAAAGCGACTTGAATATCTACCAGACGAGATACCGCGCGCTGGGTAAATTCCTCGATGGCTTTTAAGACTAGACCTTTTTGCAAGACGTTACTGGAATCTAGGAGCATTTGCGCAAAATGGCGATCTACCGAGGTGAGTTCAGCCAAAGGGCCAGAAGCCTCGTAGGCGGGAGTTGATGGCATCCTATCTTCAACAACGCGTTCGCTCGGCAGGCGCACTTCGGGTTCAGGTGTCGGTTCAATTACCTCAGCAGGAGGGGCGACCTGGGCGGGATGGGCGGGATGGGGGGTGGGTGGCGTTCCCAAAGGCACATTAGCCGTGACCATTTGCGGAGTCTGGGCCACAGGCGACTCCTTCTCAAAACTTTGCACCATGGGTCCAGAGGAAAGATAAAACTCGATCTTTTTCAACAGCTCGTCGGGGTTGAAAGGCTTGACCAAAAAGTCACTTGCGCCCAAGCGTTTGCAGGTTTCAATAACCTCGGCGCTGGCCATGCCTGACATCATAAGAATGGGGATCTTTTTTCCCATTGCCGTTAGTGTCATCAGGTCGAGCGCATTCAATCCATCAAGACGAGGCATTCGAAAATCCATCAAAATAGCATCGGGCTTTCGAATGACGCATTGTTTTAGAGCGTCCCGCCCATCGGGGGAGAGAATCACGCCATACCCAGCATGCTTGAGGTAGGTGGAAAGCAGTTCCTGAATGTTGACGTCATCATCGACGATTAGGACGTATTTCACCTGTTTAGGATAACATAGGAGCGTCGTTGAAACATTGCTTCCCTAAGAATGAAATGAAAGAATAACAGCATTCCTATGCTTGGATTTGGTACAAAGATGACCCTTTTTACTATTATCTTCATTGGCGTTCTTTTGGTTGGCTTTAACGGCATCTCTTCGCAAGTGGATGTGAAGTACGACACCTGTGAAGTTCATTACCGCAACTACCAACTAAAGCCGTTTTTAGCTCCACTTGTCTGTCTGCTGACGAAGCTGGAGCCGTGCGGCGATTTTGCCGAACATCGCATGCAGATGGCTCATATCGCGATGTATGATTGCCTCTGTCGTGACCCTTCACGGAATGCGGGCGACCTGCGTCAGTACATTTTAGAACGTGATCCTGACTCCGGACTTCCCAATGATGTTAACGGGATCTGTCAGCGTCGCCCTCGATTCCATCAGATGTAAACCCTACCTAAGTAGTTGATACGGTTTGTCATTTTGAAATCTTTTGTTAACGCCCTCTTCAAAGTAGCGTCCTTCGCTATTGTCGCCGGTCTCGGCAAATGTCATCACGGGAATGGGGGGATTATGAAAATTATTGCATTGTTAGCGTTGGTGTCGACCCTGGCCTTTGGTTACGAGTTTGGGTCCGATGTTCCAGCAAAAGTAAAAGATCAAATAACAAAAGATCTCGGATTCATGAAGGGGCTTCAGGGAAACGGGACGTCCGAAATTCACAAAGGGATCTTTGGTGAAGTGAACGGGAAAAACTACGGCGACTGGTTTGAGTCGCGGGTTACCAACGTAGGATTGAATTCCTGTGGGGGCGGAAAAGCTGTTGCCTGCGTGATTCCTTGGCTCGGATCTTCGAAGATCTGGTTGACCAAAAATTATACCGAAATCGATCATCCGCAGATTGCAAAAATGATGGTGGTCTATCACGAGGCCCGTCACACCGAGACGCAAAATGGCAATTGGTCGCACGCGACCTGCCCCACGCCATTTAAAGATAAAGACGGTGGCGACATGAAGAGCATCTGGACCGGGGCGACGTTGGCAGGTGAGCCTGCATGCGACGTTACACCACTTGGATCTTATGGCTCCTCGATGATTCTACTGAAAAACGTAAGTAAATTTTGCTCCAACTGCACGGATAAGGTGAAGATGGATGCCGGAATTTTCGCTGACGATCAGTTCAAACGGATTATCGACGAAGACGCCATTGCCGCCATTAAAGCCGATCTCTATTCGGGACGCTAAGAATAGGGTAAGTATAAGGCGATGTTTTTCCAACGCCTCAGCGTAGTAGCTATCCTTATTGTTGTGATTCTGGGGCTTCAGGTCTGGCGGGGACACCGTCCTGACCTGGAGCTTTCCCATTCCACAACTAGTAATCGTAGCTCTGTGAACCGAGATCCCAGTTTGGCCTCTCCCGCAGCCCTTCCGTCTCCAGGCAAGGATAGATTGAAGGATCAGATCGAAGCCCTTCCTTCTCGCGATAAAAAACGCTTAGAGATTGCCGAAGAGATTTTGGCCTCCAAAAATGACAACGATCCTCGCTTAGATTCCGAATTTCGGCAGATGAGTGCGGAACTCAAAAGAGCGCTCGAACAAAAGTACCAAACGATTGCTAGAGAGAAGTTAAACGAACGGGGAACGATTGTTTTTCTTCTGGGGCGCGAGGCAAAGTCAGCGATAGACATGGATTTTTTGGAAGGGGTGACGCGAGAGGTACCCTGTTTAGGGCTGTTTGATTGTAATAAAGCGGACGGCGCGGAAAAAGATGGGCATCATGATTCAGATGAAGTGATTGCCGAACGCACCCTAGTCTATCCTCAAACTGTCGCACTCAAAGCCCTCGAGGCCACTCTACTCTCTCCACAGACCACTTCTGCTCTTCGTCAAAGAGCGATCAAGCGTTTGC
>JAYVQZ010000338.1:0-5744 GCA_043776735.1 Deltaproteobacteria bacterium
GCGACTCGCCGACGGCCTATAACGGGGAAATAGCCATGAACAAAATTGGGCTGCGTTGAGAGGCCACCAACGTCCCAAGGCTCGTTCCCCTAAACCGGCCGTAGAACCATAAAAAATCGATCACATCCTAGTCAGGCCCAAAAAGTCTTTCTATTCCAGGAATAAAGGGTGCCTCGCGCCAAGACTGTATTCTTTCTGTACACACCTAATCCGAGGAAACCACATTTTGAGCCTAAAGTCTGGGCGTCACCTTTGCACTGAATGCACCTAACACCCTTCTCATCCTTTTTGAGGTTACTATGAATAGCATTTTCAAGGCTCGACACGCCCTAATCGCAGTTCTATTGGGAACGCTTCTTTCGGCCTGCGCTTCAGCGCCCCGAAAAACGGCCAGTATTTTGGGAGAGAATCAAATTGTAGATCTCGGTTCGGACAAAAGCTGCCGCGTGGTTAAGAGCGGCGCTCAAAATTTTCGCTGCGTCCCCTTGGTCAACGTAGCCAGCCGCGCCCGCGCAAAATAGATATTTACGGGCTGTTCTACCGTCCCACGAAACCCGATTGAATAGCAGGTACCGAGGCAAAGTTAGCAGTGCTTGAGACAACCCACGAGCCGCTAAAATTAGTTAGATAATGAAGATCGAAATCACTCAGCTGATTAAATATAATGTGGATGCTACCTGGGCTTTGCGCTGTAATCGCAACGTCATTGGGGTTTCCTCCCGCATAAATTGAGACGGGAACTTGCCACGTGCCCGTCAAAGCTGAGCCCAACGCATAATTCACTGAGATTGAATGAAAGGAATATGCCAAATGCATTTGGCCGCCGGAATCAATCGAAAAACCCAGCGAGCGATAACTGTTACTCACATCCGACGCCAGACTTTGGCTGACGAAGGAGCCCGAGAGATCGTTGGCATACCCAATCGTTTGACCAGACAAAGTGTCGCATAGGTAAGCCACATGCACATGCCCTTGATAGATATCAGCCACGGCTTTTGAAATTCCCCCATAACAGGGGACAGCGTTGGCGTGGTCAATTAGTGTCGTGCTGGTGCCCCAACCAGGGGTGGCGGTATTTAAATGAAGCGGTGTTGAAGAGGTCTGTGAACGCGCCTGGCTTACCAGAAAACTTCCCTCCCCACTTTTTAAAGCGGTACTGATAACTGGTATATTAGAGTTGGTCGTTAGCGCGGTAGAACCTACTGTCCAGCTCCCCAAATGTCCGTAAGATTCAACCCCGTGGTAAGTGCCCGCCGAGCTTCGATTTGCAACAATATGAACTACTCCGTCCTGGGAAACGGCAATTCCCGAATCGTTGTACCCATTGGTTACCGAGTTACTCACGACATTTTCCGAAACAAAACTTCCGCTGGAGTTCGTGAGGTAGTTCACTCCCCCAGAGCCGGAGGCACCCGCACTAATATTTACAAATCCGTCGGGGCCAATCGCTAGCGAACCGAATTGGGTAGGGGTAGGAAGCAGAGTATTAGACCACACTCCAGTACGAGATTTCGTTAGATACGATAATTCTGTGCCAACGGTGACTAAGGCATGAAGAGTCGCGTCATTGCGCGAGCATTGAGCCAATCGATCCGCGGGAGGATTGTTGCTATCGTAAACCGCGCTTAGGGTAACGCCATTCACCCCATTGAGATCAACGGTTTTTTGGGCAACGACGTAAGTCTTTAAATTTGGCGAACCCAAAAACAGCTCTCGTAGTGACGAAGGATGTGGCACCCCCGAATTATCAAATCCAAAGATGGTGAATTGATGAGACCCGGCGCTCACCGTAACAGTAACGCCCTCCAACAACTGGGCGTAGGTCGCCACCACTACCGCGCCAGGCAAAAGGCAATTGGGATCGCGGGTATCCAAATCAGCTGAACTTAAAGTGTTGGCCATGTTATTCACAGACACGGCAAACACGGCTAGTTGCGAAAGCGGCGAAGCTCCCCGAACGAGCAAATTCTCAGGCGATGAAATCTGAACCAAAATTTGGGGAGGGTACGACCGAAGCGAACAGTGCAAAAGGAAACTCGAGCCCAACGCAATGACCAAGAAAACAAGAACTTTCCCTTTTCGCATTCCGTAAATATAAACCCAAGGGCAGACAATGGGTAATGCCGACTGAAAAGAGGTCAGTAGCTTTTTAAAATCTCTACGGACCTTTTCTTTTATCGATTCTCTGGCCGAGTCGTTACCCGCACGCTAAAGCCCGCTGCCGCAAGTTCCTTTAGACCGAGCACCGAGTCAAACGCAGTAGCCGCGATGTAATTTATCCGCCCATACTTATCGGAGATATTATCCGCCCAGAGAGAAATCACAGACGGCTTAAATTCAACCCATACCATCTTGCCACCAAATCCAGCCGAGCCCATTTCGGATGCGGCAAAATATCGATTTTCTTTAAGGGCCCGATGGATCAATTGAACCACACGCTCCGGATTTACCTCACCCAAATCCTCTGGAGAGACAGCCTTACTTTGGGCGTCGACAAAATTAATTCGAATTCTTGCTCCAGCATTCTTTTCGCTACCCACTAATCGGGCCAGTGCCGCCGCTTTTTCCAAGTTACAGACTTTAATAGTGCCTTCAAATCCATCGAAGTCTTTGGCCCGTGTCAGTTCGGAACTTTCGACACAAGCGTCAGCACCCAGCGTTGATTTCACAACCGACCAGTACGCATACCAAGGCGGGGAAAGGGCAAGTGCCGCATTAGAAATGAGAAGTTGAGCAAAAGCAAAAACCAAAAATGATCGTATCAAGACGACCTCCTATGGCTCCTGCTTTTGCCCGCATTCCTGAGTTCGTCAATTCGCACGGCGCCACACCCCAAAGTGTGAATGAAGAGCCCTCCGCAAGAAATCTCTGCCGTTGATACTCCATTCGCCCCCTGAAACAGTGCCCAAGAGTGTCACCTTAGGTTCAAGTTTGGCTAGGGGAAGTGACGAATCTTGCAGTCTTGCGGATTTTTTTCACATTCCGCATAATCTCGCTTCGCTAACTCGTGACCAATAAAATTTGAAGGAGATCCGTAAATGAAATCTTCTTTTCCCGCTCTTTTCTCATTTGTCTTCTTGAGTGCTAGTGCGTTTGGCCAATTGAACTACTCGCATCCGATTGCTGGGGCCGTAATCGTGCTGCCGCCCCCGCCGTTGATGCGCCCCGGTTTCGGATACCCGGGTCGGCTCTTGCCAGTTCCCGTGGTTCAGCAGGTCCAAATCAATATTCGTGAAGTGGCGCCTCGCTTGACGGGGATCGACACAAATTTAAATGGAATTCGCACCTCGCGGGTGATGGACACCGTTGAATTACGAAATCGATTACTGGGACTGCATTTTGCCCCGCCCCTAGTCGACGCCCATATCAGTAAAATTTTGGCCCCACAGCCTTTACCCTTGGTTGTTGGCCCAATCGTTGGAGCCACCGAATCCGTGTTGCTAGAATTCGGCCGACTACCCTTTTAGCCTCTTAAAAGGGGTCAGTTGCCTTTTAGGAATTTGGGGATTCTCCCTCCCCAAATGACTGAAAGTTAATTGACCCCTTTTTTTCTTTGGAAAATGGTGGCTACGGGATACTGCTAGGCATGTCTGACGCCCCTATTACCGCAAGACCCCATGTTTTCTATGTTCGCCCGGCCCCAGGCTGGTTGGAATTGACGTTTGCTGAAGTCGCCGCTTTGGCCAAGGACCCTCTTCAAAAATATAAATTTGAACCCAAGGTCACATTGCTTAAAGGCACGGTGAAACTGCATCGCTGTGACTGGCGTCAGGGTTTGGAAATCATGCTCCGCCTTACCACGGCACACGATGTGGAGTGGTTGATACTGGAATCGAAGTGCTCGAAATGGTCGGAAGTGGATGCCATTTTAGAGCGAGTGCCATGGGAAGACGTACTCCCCAATCGAGACATTCCCGTGCACGTAACTACCGACATCTCCCATGGGTTCTCAGAATCCTCTAGCAAGCTACGCGAGAACCTCTGCAAGATTGCGCGAGTGACTCACGTTTCAGAGGGCGCAGAAATCCGATTTAAGATCGAGTTGCGCGGGGATTTTCTGCGCCTGTCGGCCAGTCTGTGTGGCGAGCCACTCTATAAGCGCGGCTATAAGGCCGCGCTCAGCGCAATCGCCCCCTTAACCGAACATCAAGCAGCGGCGTGCGTCCGCTATACTCTAGCGGGATCAAAAGAGGAGCTGCCGGTGAGCTCGGTTTTTGTTCCCTTTGCGGGTTCAGGAACTTTCGGCTTTGAGGCGCTCATCGTACTTTCCGGAGCGGGACCGGGCAGTTTTTCAAGACAGTTCGCTTGCGATCTTTTTCCCGCGACGCCAGCTCCCACCATGAAGTTTCTGCGGCGAAAACTTGGAGAGAGATTGCAGAGCCTGACTCTTCCCCAGGTCCACTTCAACGACTTTAATGCCGAGGCGATTGCAGGCCTTAAGGAAAACGTGGCTGCTTTTGCCTCCAATGGCCACTTTGAAGTTAATGAAGGGGATGTATTTGAATCCAAGCCAAAGTTTCCTGACGAGGGAAGGCTTCTGGTTTTGCTCAACCCCCCGTATGGGGACAGGCTAGCGGAAGAATCGGACATCCCAGCGCTCTATTCTCGCCTTGGGATCTCTATGAACGAGCTGAGCCGGGCCTATAAGGGGCGAATCCTCGGTGGCTGCCTTTGCCCCGACGAGCGCACGTGGCGAAACTTCCTCAAAGGACTTGACGTCGTAACGCCAGAAACCCACCACTTCACCCACGGCGGCAAAGAGATGCGAATCGCCCGCTGGCAAGCCTAGCCCCCTCTCTGAAAAGAGAGCCGTTGCCTGCTTAAGCCACATTCTGTTAAGGGAAAAAACGATAAGCCACCAGGATGATTGACCTCTTTTTTTAAATTTCGAGACTTGTGATTAGTCGCGTCAAACTGTAAGTTGGCCATTCATTCAATGAATTTCGAGGAAGCGTGCTTTACATGAGTAAATCATTCAGGCCCTTGTGGCCCACCGTGGCCCTTGCGTTTGTACTGTTTGGTTCCCTACCCTTTGCCCATGGAATTAAGCCTACTTGTTCGTGGGAACTTTCCCAGCGGGGTTATCTATACTCGCCATTCCCTAAAGAAGTACTGGAAGCCTCCCTCAGATCCAACGCGATTGGCCCTTGGGTACGAGAGGTTTCTGAGACCTTTGCTTGGTTAGGAGTTCAGTCCCCTGACGTCTTTAGCCCCATTGCGGCTGGACTGCGAAAACCCCGCTACAATCCGGGAAATGGAACGGATAATGGACGTGAACAACTTCTAAAGGAAACCGAAGCCCACTTTTCGGAAGCCCCGACGGTGGATTCCCGAGCCGTCTTACTGTCTTTGTTGGATCATTTTCCGCCTGCCCCGCTTCTTTCCGAAGAGCCGCAGGCGATGAAGAAAGAGATGAAAACGTTGCTCCACCAAACGGTGGGGGTCTTTCTTAGGAACAAAACTGAAGCGGACAGGGATCTTTTGGCCACTATAGCCGCGGATCATTATGACCCTTCCTCAGGCGGGGCTGGCGAACCTGCCCTTAGTCAGAACTCTCGCAAAAAGAAAATTAAAGAAACCTTTGACGACCCCCAGTACGACAGAATGCTGATGACCTTTTTGGGTGGAATTGTCGACGACATGATCCCGACCTGGAATAGCTGCCTTATTTTGGCCACCTGCGATCCGTTGCCAATATTGCGCGCCCAATTAGAAAAATTTGGCCAAGACCGCTTTGGCGGTCC
>JAYVQZ010000339.1:0-5736 GCA_043776735.1 Deltaproteobacteria bacterium
CCAGAAGGCACAAAGCCGAGCGGGAAAGACGCTGTCCCAAGTCTATGACAAGTTAGGCATTTTACCTCGTTTTGGAAGATCGTAGCTGTCGATGGTATAACTCCTTTAATGGCATCTGCAACTTCAATGCACTCCGGCACTGGTCTCAGTGATCTTGATCAGGCGTTTAAAACCGCTACGGTCGTAGACACGCAAAAGACCGGTGGTTTTGAAGAAGATTACAAGATCCACCTTCCTAACTTTGAAGGCCCGTTAGATCTTCTACTTCACCTTATTCGCCGTGAGCAGCTCAATATTTACGACATTCCTGTCGCGCGGATTTGCCAAAACTATTTAAGCTTTCTTGATGCGATGGACCAGCCCGACGTGAATTTGGCCGGTGAGTTTATGGTCATGGCGGCCACCCTCACCTACATCAAATCGCTGATGTTGTTGCCCAAGGACGAAGAAGAAGATTCTGGCAACGATCCCAGGCTTCCGCTAGTTCAAAAACTGCTTGAGTACGAACAGTTCAAGCTTGCTGCCATTGAGCTAGATAAGCGCGAATGGCTAGACAGAGATTATTACGCTAAAGGACCGGGCTCGACAGCCGACATCCTTCCGCCAGAAAGTTTACTCTCAGCCCCACTGGAGCCTTTTGATCCGTTCGAGTTGCTTTTAGGGCTAAAGGCCTCCTTGGGCCGCACGCAGCGCAAGCCACTTGAAATTACCACCGACCCCATTTCCATTAAGGAAAAGGTCATCCATTTAAGCGAGCTCTTGGAAATGCAGCCGATGATTGAGTTTCGGCAAATGCTGCCAGATGGGGGCGGACGGCCCAAAGAGATCGTTGTGGCATTTTTTGCGATGCTGGAACTAGCGCGCATGAAATATATTGAAATTTTACAGACTGAAAACTTTGGGCCTATCTACATTCGCGGAGTCAGGTCCATTGCCGAGCTGAATGTCAGCCTTTTGGATCAGTTCTGAGGAGAGCATAGGGATGGAAGCTACAGAAATGATTTCGTCGATCGAATCGATTTTGTTCGCCGCCGACAGGCCAATAAATCTAACTCGTATTGCCGAAGTGCTAACCAACGACGGCGCGGGGCCGGCTGAGACTGAAATCAGTGACGCTCTGGCGGCTATTAAAACAAAGTTTGAAGCACCTGATTTTGGTTTCGAGCTTCGTGAAGGGCATGGCGGCTTTCAGCTGACCACCAAAGCGAAGAATTCCGATATTGTTCGCAAGTTCTTAGCCACTAAGCCGTTCCGCTTGGGCCGTTCGGCATTGGAGACGATGTCTATCATCGCCTACCGGCAGCCGATCACTCGCGCTGAGATTGACGTTATCCGCGGAATCGACAGTTCCCACCTCCTTCGCCTGTTGATCGAGCGCGGCATGGTGCGGATGGTGGGAAAGGCAGAAATTCCTGGCCGACCTGTGGTGTATGGTACCACTACAAAATTTCTGGAGACCGTGGGACTGCCGTCTCTAAATGACCTCCCCCCATTGACCGAATTGGATCAGCTCCAAGGCGATATCGACGATCCCACAAAGCGGCTTGAAGCGGGTCTTGAGAAGTTTATCGCGACAAATACGATGCCCGATGAAGAGTTCGACAACACGGAAGGGCTTCAAGAGATCGATACCATGCTGCAGACCGCAGGCAATTCGGATGGCGAAATTTACGCCTCACCAGCCCATCGGGAAGTGGCCGAGGAGAACAAATCGGCGCTTGCCTGCTTTCAAGCCACTATCCAGCGGCGCCGAGCTCCCAAAATTATTGAGACTTCAGAAAGTACCCCAGAGATCGGAACAGATGCCAACTCTGAGCCTCTCAGTCAGGCCACCGAAGCTTCATTGGCTCCAAAAGAAGAAGAGCCTATTATCATTCCCGATGAACTTCTAACGGCGGCAGAGAGGCCTTCTGACGAAGATTCTCAACCCCCGGTTATCACCGTCCTAACGGATCGTGATGACAGCCTGTTGAATTAGGCAGTCTGTCCTAGGCCGATGTCACAAGTTCAATCCATAGACCTCCTCTTGCTACGCTGGATCAATATCGATCTTGCCTCGCCGTATCTAGATCCGCTGATGCGCTTTTTTACCGGCAATACGCCGTGGTTTCTCGCTGCAGGACTTCTCCTTATTTGGATTACACGAAACCTAAGTCGTCAGACGGCAAGCACAGTCTTTTTCTTAATCGTAGCGATCGCTGCCACAGATGCCATCTGCCATAGCGGAATTAAAATCGTTCTGGCTCGGGGAATGGGGCGCCCCTGCCTAACCATTCCGTGGGTACGACTTGGTATTGAGAAATGTGGAAATTGGTTCACCTTCCCTTCCAACCACGCGGCTAACAGCATGTGCCTAGCGGTATTTTGGGGCTTAGTACAAAAAAAACGAGCCGTCTGGACAGCCTCGGTGGGAATAGCTTTGCTGGTCGCTTTTAGTCGAGTGTACGTGGGAGTCCATTTTCCCAGCGATGTGATTACAGGAATGCTTATTGGAGGCGCTTTTGGCGCTTTCTTTTATTTCTTACGATCTAAATTTCCGCGCATCAAACCCACAGTAAAATCCCCGGCCCTCTCCCCATCCTAAAAAGATTTAGAATCCGGCCCAGCCCGTGGCATCGTAAAAATCCAGGTTTAGGTAATCCAGATCGGGGACGCCTTGCGTGGGCATGGCGACGGCAAGCCCGGTGTACTTCTCAGCGGTCTTCCCAATCCCTTGAGTGTAACCGGTGACTCGAAGTGGGTTTGCCTCCTCTTCCGAAGGGAAAATGACATAATCGGAATGCCGAACATAAGTTTTGTTTTTGGTAATCGGCCGAAGTGTCGCGGGATCGGCAAAGAAAAAATTAAAAGTTCCTAGCCCCACGGTAAATGGCGTCAAGTAAAGCCGCACCTTCACCTGCCGTTGGGGCCAACGCTTTTTGTTTGGACCGTCGATGAATCCGGCTGGCTTTAGGTTAGGAGGAAGAATTTCAAGAAGATCGGTATCCTTTTCATCCCCTCGCTCCCACTTTTCGTAGCCGTAAACCAGCAGACTTTCGTTATGCGGCGGACGGGCCAGCAGGCGCGGATTGCTTTTTATCTTGTTTTTTTTTCCCAGTTCCAGGCTGGTAATCAACAACTTAAGTGGAGAGTCCGCACTCGAGGAAACCACTTTGTGAGACTTTAGATCTAATAAGAACGAACCGAAATCCACTAAATCAGCTTTTTCCATCTGATACTTTATGAGTCGTTTTGCTGTGGCTTGTTTCCACCCCTCTGGAAGTTTCCCCAGCTCCCCGCCAAGAATTTTTACCGATGGAAGGAGGGCAGCTAGTCGTTCGGTATCTACGACACTAACCGTGGCAGAACTCTTATAAACGGCTGAAGTCTGGCTTCCTTCTTCTAAGAATGAATAAGATTCGAGAAACCGCTCGGCAAGAGCCTTAGCCACATCGTCTACATTATCCGGGCCTGGTCCTAAAATATCTTGGAGTGCATCGAAGGGAGCGCCCGCAGAAAATTCAGATTCTTGCGACGCCATGAATCTTGGGGCTACGCCTTTGAGCTCAGTCGCCACCTCCGCGGTAGCCATGAAACAGGCGTCGAGCCAAAGAAGATCCAAAGGTTTTCCTTTACGAGCAGGCAACCCCTTCTCCAGTTGACCGCGAAACTCTTTTAACGGGGAAACTTGCAGCCCTTCGAAACCCAGCCCATGACCGTAAATAATGAGAAGCCGCTTTGCTTTTTTTTCAGAAAATGAGATCGAAAAAAAGGATTTCAAGCGTTCCTCTTGCATGATTCCGCTAGGATCGTTGGGCTCCCTAGGCCACGTGTTCATTCGACCAGAGACCTCAACTTTTTGTGGAAAATTAGAGAGTAATGAGCCCAAGGAGTGGAGTTCGGTAGATTTCGAATCAGGGAAGAACTCAACCGCGCGATCGTCAAACTCGCGATAGAGCGAGAGGCGAAGTCCCGAGCCGGGCCTTAGGCGGGCCAGTTCCATCAGATTGCGATCAATGTCTACTTGATACTCGGGCGACTCTTTTGCCCCGAGAAACATTACGGCCACTTCCCAATGAGACTGAGCAAGACACGGGCTCCCCGCCACAAAGGCAGCAAGGAGGGCGAAAAAAGACAAAGAGAGCCTTTGCATAGGAGGCCTCAAAGTTTGGTTGGATTGTCTTCATCACCGTTCACGCCAAAAAGGTTGCCGCTATCAATCTTTTTAGCAATGGCCTGATAGCTAACTCCGCCCTTACCCGAAGCCCAAGTGCTGATGGCCTTAATAAGTTCCATGTTGGTGTTATGCATTACATAGAAATAGGTGGCCAGTCCGTTGGTCAAAATATCCAACTTTTGAATTCCGCGCGGGTCACCTTCGGTAGACTTCCGATTAAAGAACATGGAGTTGTAATAACTGTAAGAACTGCAGCTGTTGAAGAAATAGATTTGATCGCGCTCAACCGGCGGGGTGATCTTGAATCCCTCGGTTTCCTCAATAGACGCCAAATCCAAATGCCCTCCCAACCCAGAATGGCCGTCGTAAATCATAACGGCTGAGTTCTCAACGGCATCCTTAAAGAAGTAGTGAAAGTGCGAGCTCTCTTCGCCGATCCCACTGGGACCAAAAAAGAGTTGGACTTTGATTTTTGATTTCTTTTCATTCTTTAGGAACTCTTCAACGTAAGGGGCCACGCCTTTGGCTTTTTGTGAAACGGCTGCGATCTCCTCCTTGGGCAGCTTCCTGCGAGAAAACCCCAGCGTCTCCAGACTGTCGGCGATGGTAACGTAGTTTTTCGCGTTGGTGTCTTTCGAACGCAAGGGGTTACGGCCGTTTTCTGGCTCATCCATTCCCATCAATAAACTAATTTTTATTTCGTTATTAGTGTCGGCGAGAGTTGAGTATTTGGGGTAACTAATCCTGGTGTTGGGGTGCTCCTTTACTTTAGCTTCTAGGCGCACGTAGTCCTTGCCTTGTACCAGCGGGCAGCCGGTTTTGGTCGGGTCCCAGAAATACCAAAAATCGCCTTCGCTCTGATAGTGCTCATCCGTGCAAGGATACGCTAAGTCGTCTCCAACTTTTACGGCACTGGCCTCATACACTTTGCCAGGGTTCGTCGGTAGAACAATGGGGTAGGTGGCCGAGAGTCCGCCCTTGGGAACTTGAACGACGATGGTACCTTCGTAGGTATATTCGACAGTGTAAATTCCCTTTACCCCCTCTTTCTTGGCAATCGCTAAAACGGCGATTTCGTGATCCCCTTTGGGAACTGCTTTCTGTTTTTTTGCTTCACCCATGGGTCCGAAGAGATGATTGATCTGGGCCTCAATCGCTTCATGCGCTTTTGCCGCCGACGGTTTGCGGGTGGCCTCAAGCTCTACGGTATGACGATAGCTCATGGTAGCTTCCACAGATCCATTGCCGACGTAGAGCTTACGCTCCACTTTTTTCTGAAGTGGATTTGGCGGAATCTTCTGCTGAAAAGCCCATGCCATGTTTAGTGAAAACAAAAAAGGGACAAGAAGGACTGCGATCTTCACTTTGCCTCCGAGAAGCGCCAAATTTTGATAGCCGAAAGAACTTACGAAAGAGTCAACCTGTCATTGAGCGCTACCATTTGCGACATACGGCGTCAATTGAGCGCCTTTGGGGGGAGGGAGCCGGCATCAAACCGATACCGAAAATAGACCGCTTGACCCAAGGCTAGAAAAAAGACGCCCCCAGGCCCCCCATAAGTAGAATAGAGGTGAGAGTCG
>JAYVQZ010000340.1:0-5729 GCA_043776735.1 Deltaproteobacteria bacterium
AGGCGTTCACCACCGAACACTACAAATCTCTGGGAGCGACTAATCCCAATTTAGATTTTGAGGAGTGTTACAAGCCCAACGAAGTATTGAGCCATCTCAAAGACTTTCAGATTCTCTACTATTCGGAACTGCCTCAGGGCTCAGCCCACACCGTTCAGCTCATTGCCAGAAAAGTATCGAAGTAGTTTGCCCTCCCAGGCGTTCCTAAAACTTCCCATGGGCCGACAAAAGTGCTACCTAACGCCCTGCATTAAGTTTTTGGAGAGCTAAATATGTCGACTATCAGTAAGTTACTGTTTTTCGGGTTCGTCTTAATTTCTTTATCAAGCCAGGCCTTAAGCACAGTGGGACCGCTAGTCCCGGTATTTGAAAAAGCCGGACTTCAACGATTGAACCGCTCGGAACACAAAGTAGATTTTCAAGGCCTTGCCACCCACTTTCGCGCCCAGACCGATAAGATGGTTTGCGGACCGACAACGGCCACCATCGTTCTCAACGCGTTAAGATTTAATACTCCCAAAGCCCCACGTATTGAGATCCCTGCGGCCTTTTTGGAACAGATGCCTTACACCGATGACAAAAAGACGACCCACTACGATCCCAGGCTGAATGCTTACACGCCAGAGGCTTTTCTTAACGAAGCGGCGTTGAAAATTAAATCTCTATCTCGCCTATATGCGGAACCAATCGACGAAAAAAGAGATCCAGGTCTCCAGCTCGAACAATTCCGTCAGATGTTGGAAACCCACAACCTAAACGTCACTAAACTGGTCGTGGGGAATGAAAAGACGCCTGCGGGAACTAAGTTTCCAGCGGTTGTTGCGCAAATGAAAAAGAATCTCGCTGAGAAAGACAATTACGTTGTGGTGAATTACGCCCGTGCAGCGCTCGGCCAAAAAGGCGGCGGTCACATTTCGCCCGTGGCTGCGTACGATAAACTATCCGATTCATTTCTTATTCTCGATGTGAACCCAGCCACCGCTCCCTGGGTGTGGGTAGCTTCGCAAGATCTCGTAAACGCCATGAACACCAAAGACACAGTGGAAAACCGTGGCGTCTTGCTCATTAGCGAGAAATAAAAAAACTGTCACATGCCCATGCCGCCATCAACAACGATGGTCTGGCCGGTGACATAGTTGGCTGCAGAGCTGGCAAGATAGACGACGGTCTGGGCGATTTCGTCCGGAGTTCCCGTCCGTCCGAGGGGAATTGCCTTAAGGATTCCCTCTTTTTGTTCTGCGGTAAGTTCCCCTGTCATGTCGGTATCAATAAAACCAGGAGCCACGGCGTTAACGCGAATATTTCGCGAGGCGAGTTCTTTTGCCATCGACTTGGTAAGACCAATAAGGCCGGCTTTGGCGGCGCAGTAAGCACTTTGTCCGGCATTGCCCGTAATTCCAACGATAGAAGAAATATTGATGATCGCCCCTTTGCGATCTTTCATCATCGGTCGCAAGAGTGCCTGAGATACCAAGAAGGCTCCTCGCAAATTCGTGTCTACTACCTGATCCCAATCGTTCACCGAATACCGCATCATCAAACCATCACGTGTGATGCCTGCATTGTTGACGAGGACAGTAATTTTTTTGGTCTCTTTTAAGATCGTCTCTATGGCCGCGTCGATCTCTGCGGGGACGGCCACGTTAAATTGGATTGGGGTTGCTTTACCACCAGCGGCAGAGATCTCTTGGCAAACTGCGGCGGCCCGTTCGGGACTGCTCACATAATTTACCCAAACATGGGCCCCTTCATTTCCCAATGCCAGCGCAATCGCGCGCCCAATTCCGCGGGAGGCTCCGGTCACTAGTGCAATTTCTCCAGCTAATCGTTTCATGCATTCTCCTTGGCAAAGGCCTCAAAGTTTTTGACGTCATCGACATTCTCAACCGTCATCCACTTAGCTTCTGACTGAATTCGTTTGCCTAAACCCGACAGCACTCGACCAGGGCCCATTTCCACAAAAGTGGTGTTTCCTGCTGCGTAGAGCGCTCCTACACATTCAATCCAACGAACCGGCTGCGAGATCTGATCGGTAAGTAGGGTTACCAAATTTCCATCGTTTCGGATTTTGGCATCCACATTGTGACAGATAGGAAACTCGCGTGTCTTCCACGATGTGGCGGCAAGGTACGGTTGAAACTGTTCTGCCGCAGGCTTCATCAATGGGGAATGGAAGGGGGCACTTACCTTCAAGGGGATGGCTTTTCGCGCTTTAATTCCCTCTAGGGCTCCCGATGTCGCCAATTCACAAGCCTTTTGTACGGCGCCTGCATGTCCGGAGATCACAATTTGTCCTGGGGCGTTGAGGTTGGCTGGCACGACAACGGAGTGCTCGCCGGCAGTCGCCTTTTTGCAAAGGGTCATGGTCTGTTCAGCGTCTAACCCCAGGAGTGCTGCCATGGCGCCTTTGCCGGGAGAAACCGCCGTTTGCATAAGCTCTCCACGTTTTCTAACGAGAGTGACCGCTTCCGGCAGTTTCATAGCACCAGCGGCTAGAAGGGCAGAGTACTCTCCAAGGCTGTGACCGGCTGCCATCGAGGGGCGAAAATTAAACTGTTTGAGAAGCACATTAAACCAAGCGTAGGACGTGGTGAGGATCGCAGGTTGCTGATTCATCGTCAGTTCCAGCGTTTCTGCTGGACCTTCCAGGCACCACGAAAGCAAATTCTCATGTAAGCAGTCCGATGCCTCTTCAAAGATCGCTTTGGTGAAGGGAAAGTTTTCTATCAGGACGCGGGCCATTCCGACTGACTGCGAACCCTGTCCGGGAAATAAGGCGGCCACTTGGGATTTCATAGTTTTTGTCCCCTGAGAGTTTTTAAAGACGAACTAGGGCAGAACCCCAGGTCAAGCCGCCGCCAAAGGTGGCAAACAGCATGAGGTCGCCCGGTTTTACCGCACCACTTCGCCAGGCCTCATCCAAAGCTACGGGCAGTGTGGCTGCCGATGTGTTTCCATAGCGGTCCACATTTACCCACATCTTGTTGCGGTCGACTTTCAGAGCGCGGGCACAATGATCGATAATGCGGATATTGGCTTGATGAAAAAAGAAGTAATCCACGTCTTCAACACCCAGGCCGTGTTCTTCCAATAGCTCCGTTGCTGATTTCACCATGGTTCGTGTGGCGATTTTAAAAACTTCAGAACCCTGCATCTTAATCTTGTGCTGTTTGGCCGAATATTCGGGGACATAGGGGGGGACTTTGCCATAGCCGTGCGGAATGCAGAGTAAGTCTTGGGCGGTCCCGTCGGTACCGATATTGATTCCAATAATTCCTGACTCAGAGTCGTCTTCACCGCGGCGAAGAATGGTAGCGCCAGCACCATCCCCAAAGAGAACGCAGGTGGATCTGTCGTGCCAGTCGAGCAGTAACGAAAGCGTCTCGACGCCAATAATCAAGGCCGTTTTGGCTTTACCATTCGCCAGGAATTGATCGGCGATCGCCATCCCAAATACCCAACCAGAGCAGGCGGCTTGAAGGTCAAAGCCAAAGGCTTTCGGGCAGCCTAATAAAGATTGAAGTTGATTGGCCGTGCACGGCATCACCGTGTCTGGGGTGATAGTCCCCACGATAATCATATCGAGGTCTTTGGGAGCCATCCCCGCTCGGTCCAACGCCTGCAAGGCAGCCGCATGGGCCATGCTTAGAGTGGTTTCGCCTTTCTTGGGGTCGCAAATACGTCGAGTCTGGATGCCGGTGCGGGTCTTAATCCATTCGTCGTTGGTATCGACGAAGGACTCGAACTCCTTATTGGTCATCACTCGTTCCGGAAACCCAGAACCAGTCCCTACAATTCGTGATCGGTGTTTCATCAGGTGTTGATTTTGAGCTCAAGACCCAAAGGACAAGTCAGGAGCGCTGAATTTACTCAGCCAGAGCGCTAACCAGTTTGCCTTTGTAAAAATGGCAACTGCCGCACACACGATGGGCCAAAACAGGTTCGCCGCAGTTCGTGCACGAAGCATAATTTACCTTCGTGAGAGCCTGATGAGACCTGCGTTTTGCCTGCCGGGTATGGGATCGTCGTTTCTTAGGTACTGCCATGATATCCTCCGCTTAAGCTTGGTATTTCTGTAAAACTGAAAAAGGGTTCAGTTCCTGTGTTGCCGGACACCCACAACCACTCTGGTTTAGGTTAGTTCCGCACTTTTGACAAACTCCCTTACATTCCTGCCCGCAAAGGCTTTGGTAAGGAAGGCTCAAAAAAATCTGTTCCTGAGCGATCGGAGCAAGATCGATCTCGTGTCCCTCAAAAAAGTGGACATCGAGCTCATCACTCTCTTCACTTAGCTTGGGTGTAGCAGCTTTACCGCGACCGGTTTGGGCAAGCGCGACAGCAAATCCATGGTTGATTTCCAGGGGGAAGGTCTCGGCACAGCGGGCGCAATTTTGTTCTACCTCGAACGCCATCTTTCCGCGCAGGTAGTAGTCCGGATCAAGCTTTGTGACTTGGACATCTAGCTTCAAATCCCCATTTACCAGGCTGCCTTGCTCGCGGACGTTTTTAATGATTTGGCGGATCCAAGCGTCTTTTTCGCTGGAGAAATGGAAGGAGCTTTCCCCTTCAATCAATTGTGTAACGACTAGCTTCATAAGAAAACTCGTAAAACTAGCAGCTAAGCCATTTTAATCAAGTTGAAAAACTCCTGTCGGGTGCTTGGTTGGCGGAACTCCCCTAATACCGAACTGGTCTGAGTGGACGAACTCTGCTTCTCCACTCCTCGCATCATCATGCACATGTGCTGAGCTTCCATCACCACACCCACACCCAGTGGCTTTAGCACTTCCATCAAAGTGGAAGCAATTTCACCCGTCAGGCGCTCTTGAACCTGAAGTCTTCTGGAAAATAGATCAATAATTCTAGGGATTTTGGAAAGTCCGATGATCTTTTTGTTAGGAATGTACCCCACATGGCAGTGGCCAAAGAAGGGGACTAAGTGGTGTTCACAAAGGCTGTAAAACTCAATTCTACGGACAATAATCATGTCCGATTGGGCGGCATCAAACAGGGCCCCATTGAGAATCTTGTCTAAAGATCCGTCGTAGCCGGCCGTGAGAAATCGAAAGGCCTTGATATAGCGCCCAGGGGTCTTTAAAAGCCCTTCGCGTTTGGGGTCCTCACCCACGGCCCTAAGAAGCGTCTCAACGCCGGTAAGGAGCTCGGGTTCGTATTCTTCAAAATGGGTTTTGGTTTGCGGACGGACTTTAGGCTTTTTGGCCATGGGGTAGCTTTCCTCCGTAGTACTCGGCCCAGTTGCGGCCGGTGCTTTTGAGCCTTAGGCAGTAGAGCTTCCAGGGTTCTGAGGCGGTGGCCTTTGACAGGCGACCCCATAAGGCCAAGAGCAGGTTCTCAGAAGTGGGAAGCCGGCCTTCCATAAAAGGGACGTCATGGTTCAAGTGCCTGTGGTCCAAGGGCGCAATGACCACCTCGGTAAGCAGAGACTTCAACCGTTGAAAATGAACGACCATGCCGGTCTCAGCATCGATCTCACCGTTCACGGTGACCTCGAGTTGGTAGTTATGACCATGCCCAAAAGGGTTGGCGCAGGCGCCAAACGCTTCACGGTTAGCATCCGCTGACCAGTCTTCCCGAAACAGCCGGTGGGCCGCGGAGAATTCGACAACACGTGTGATGAGCATCTGACCATTCATGAGTGGGCCAAACTAATCTGAGTGGGGGGGGCCGCACAAGGATGAAACACCCGATTACCAAAATGGCGACAAAAA
>JAYVQZ010000341.1:0-5723 GCA_043776735.1 Deltaproteobacteria bacterium
CGTAGAGAGCACCCCTACGGGCAGCGTACCTCCTGCAACAGTCGACCCTGTTCAAAAGCAATAATATCCGACCGAGGTAACTCGGGCGGTTGAGACTCCCGGGCCAAGTGGCCCGAGAGATCAATTTTACAAAGCGGCGGGCGGAGCTAACCACTCCCTCGCCATTTTTCTATTGGCGTGCCCTTCGTCCTAAGTGTGTCACTAAGTCGCGAGGGTAGTCGGTAATTAGGCCATCCACTTTCCACGCAATCAATCTCGCCCAGTCTGCCTGTTCATTTACGGTCCACGGGATCACTTTTAGATTTGCTTCATGGGCTCTGCGGATGAGATCTTCGTCGACCAACGAAAAATGGGGACCGATAACGTTAGCCCCGATCACTTTGGCCTCGGTCACGAAGTCTTTTTCCGTATCAAACAGACAGGAGAGTTTAAGTAAGGGCAGGGCCCTTCTTGCTATTTGGAGCGGGCGAAAATCAAAAGACATCACCAGGCAACGATCGAGCATAGCGTGATTTGAAATGTTCTCTAAAACTCGGGCTGTATATTTTTCAATTAGCGTATCTGGCCATTGCGGTTCTGCCTTGATTTCAATATCTACAGAAAATGGACTGGGCTTTTTGGCAAGCCATTCTAAAGTTTGGTCCAACGTAAGAATCGTTTGAGGCGACAAACTCTGGTGCGGGTATTTTGATTGCGGAACGCTTCCGATATCCCATTCACAAGCCTCCTTCCAGGTGGTGTTTCTAACCAAGAGGGGAAGTTTAAGAGTCGGCGACGTCGTGGTTCCCGGCAAGCGGCAAACTCGAGAGGTGAATTCAAAATCATGAAACACAATGGCGACTTCATCTTTTGTCCACTGGGTATCAAGCTCAAAGGCGTCGGCCCCAGAAAGAAAAGCCTCTTCAAAAGCCACGGGTGTATTTTCCGGATGAGTGCCGCGTGAGCCGCGGTGACCGTGAACTTCAACCCTAGGGCTTTGCATTTTTTTTGCCACCCATCGATTTATTGTAGCGGCCAAGGGCTTCGTCGGTTTGCTGTTTGGCCTTTATCAACGCCTCTTTCGGATCGCTCTGTCCGGCAAGCACCCGCTCAATAGCCGATTCTACGTGAACACGAGCCTCCGAAAAGACTCCCATTAAAGCGCCCTGAGTCGCGGCAATCTCGGGTGCTGCTTTTAGCTGATTGATTGCCGTACGAGCCGCGGGGTTTTTCTCATAGAAACCCTCCTTCTCGAGATCGCTAATTAGGTCTGAGCGAATGGGAAAGTACCCGGTATTCATATGCCATTTTTTCTGGGACTCTTTTGAGGCCATATGTTTAATAAATTCGTAAGAGAGCTTTTGCTCTTCAACAGGAGTGTGCCCTAAAATCCAAAGTGAGTTTCCCCCCACGATCGTGCCGCCTTGATTTTCTCGAAACCGGCGAGGAATGGGAGCTGTCATCACCCGAAACGTCGCCTTGCGGGCAATCTCGAAAACATCGCTTGTGGACGTAATGAGCATCGTACTCCGGGCCGCAAGAAAGTTTTGTTCTGCTGGCTCCCAGCCACGGCCAACATTGGCGAAACTGCCTTCTTTCACCATCTTCGCCCAGAGGCTTACAAATTCAATTGCTTCTGGGGATTGGTACAAAGCTTCCGTCGCGCGTCCCTTGCGACCATTCTCAGAGTTTACCAACAATTTTCCTTGAACGGCCAAGAACTGCTCAAAGAACCAACTATGCAGCGGCCAGGTAATTCCAGTCACCTTGGCGCTTTTGTCCGACAATACTCTGCTGTAGGCCTCTAGTTCTGCAAAGGTTTCTGGCGGCCGTTTGAGGCCGGCTTTTTGAAAGGCATCCACGTTGTAATAAAGAATAGGATTCGAAGTCGCGAACGGGAGAGAGTAGAGCTTCCCCTCAATTTCGTAATAGCGCCGGATTGCGGGGAGGATTTCCTTCAATGGGAAAGTGGTGTCAGCTCCGATGAGATCTTGCAAGGGGGTGACTGCTCCTGAGTCGACCATCACTTGGGTTCCAATATCAGTAATCTGCACGATGTGGGGGCCGCGTTTGGCCAACAGCGCAGTGCGCAATTTGTTTAGCCCTTCTTCGTAAGTACCTACAAACTGAGTTTGGACTTCATAGCCCTTTGAGGCGTTGGCTTTATTAAACTCAGCGACAATTCCTTGAAGCAGCTTTCCCTTTTCACCCGACATGGAATGCCAAAACTGTAACGCCTTTACTGGCGCCGCAGACGCCAGATTTACCAATAAAAGAGCCAATACAAAGAGGAGTTTCATAATTTCTTTATTTCATTCCAGACATGGTAATTCCACGCACAAAATGCCTTTGGGTCGCGACAAACAATAACAGGGTAGGGGCAATCAACAACGTAGTAGCCGCCATCACAACGCCCCAGCTAGTGGATTCATTCTGCGAACGGAACATTCCTAATCCAATCTGAGCCGTTTGCATTTCGGTAGATTGTGTAACCACCAAAGGCCAGAGGTACTGATTCCAACTATTCACAAAGGAGTAAAGCGCAAAAGCCAAAATAGCAGGCCACGCCAACGGGATCATAATCTGGAAAAGAAAACGCAATCGGGAGCAGCCGTCAATGAGGGCCGCCTCCTCGAGCTCTTTGGGTATGGTTCGAAAAAACTGATAGAGCAAAAAGACGCCAAACCCAGAAGCGGCATAAGGGGCGATGAGGGCGGCATAGGTATTCAGCCAACCCCAGCGTGCCATGCTGAAGTAATTGGGAATAATCACGACCTCACCGGGAACGAACATCGTCATGAGAATAAAGCCCAAGATCCAATCCTTTTTGGGAAACTCAATTCGGGCTAAGGCGTAGGCAGCAAAAATGGAGGTCATGACTTGGGTGAACATCATCACCGAGGAGACCACAACGGAGTTTAGCAGAAAGCGGGTTAGCGGGGCTATCTCTAGGGCAGAACGATAATTTGTCAGGTTTAATGATTCGGGAAGTAGCTTCGGGGGATATTGAATTGCCTCCCCGCCCACTTTAAACGACATGCAGAGCAGGTAAAATATTGGCGCAAAATGAAGCAAGGCCGGAATGGACAAAAGCACCGTGGCCCAAAACCGGGTTCGGTTTTCTCGACGGGCCCACCACTTACGCATAGTGAACTCGCTTTTTTGCCACCTTAAACTGTAAGTAGGTGGCTAGGAGCAATATAGCAAAAAGCACCACCGCCTGCGCCGAAGCGTATCCGGTTCGAAAGTTTACGAAAGCATCTTGGTACAAATTATAGACCAGAGTTGTTGTCTCCCCAGCGGGGCCGCCACCCGTGAGAATGTGTATTTGGCCGAAAACCTGAAAGGAACTGATGAGTGAAACGACGGCAACAAAGAGAATGGTGGGCGAAAGCAGGGGAAGGGTGATTGAAAAAATTCGGCGAAATGTTCCGGCACCATCGATCCGCGCTGCTTCGGTCACATCTTTAGGAATCGAGGACAGGCCAGCCAAAAAGAAGATCACATTAAAGCCAATTTCCTTCCAGACTGTGACCAGCGCCACCGAATAGAGCGCCCACCTAGGATCGGCTAGCCAATTTGGTCCCGTTATTCCAGCTCCTTCCAAGAGATAGTTGAGGTAGCCAGCGGTTGGGTTAAATAGGAAAATCCATAGCATCGCGGCCATTGCGGAGGAGATAGAGACCGGCAAAAGAAAAAGCGTGCGCCAGGCACCCTGAAAAAAGGGATTAGCATCGAGCATTAGGGCCAGGATCAAACTGAGTGCCACAGCAGGGACTACGGTAATCACGGAAAATTTAACAGAGACCTGAAGACTGCGGTAGAACTCGGCCGAGCCAAATAGAGAACGAAAATTATCAAACCCTACATAAGAATAGGCTTGAGAAAAAGGCTCCACCTCTTGAAACGCAAGATAGAGGGAGCGAATCGCCGGATAGGCCACGAACGCAAAGAGAATGCCAATGGTGGGGGCGATTAGAGAGACAAAGAGTGCCCTCTCTCCTTTAAACTTCACAGGGAGACCCGTAGTTGATTGGAGTCAAAAAAGAAGAGGTCCGCCGGGCAAACTCCAAGGTGAACCTTTTCTCCCAATCTCTTCATAATTGGGTCGCGGTATTCTGCGACAATCGAAGTGTCCTTCCAGCTCAAATGATAATAGCTGGTTGAACCTAGCGGTTCTATTAAAGTCACTTTAGCTTCGCCCAGACTTAAAACCCCCGGGGGAAGTTCGGCGCCAATAACAATGCTTTCCGGACGAAAGCCGGCCGTCACTGCGGTTGTTGGACACTTAAAGGAGGCGAGCGCCAAAGTTGGCATTACATTCATGCTCGGGGTCCCAATAAAAGTGGCCACAAATTGGGTGGCTGGATTTCGGTACAATTCCAACGGGGTGCCGAGCTGTTCTATTTTTCCGTCTTTCATTACGGCGATACGATCGGCGAGCGTCATTGCCTCGACCTGATCATGGGTTACATAGACCACTGTCGACTTCACTCTTTGGTGAAGTAATGAGATCTCTGCGCGCATTCTTACCCTAAGCTGCGCGTCGAGATTGGAGAGTGGCTCGTCAAAGAGAAATACTTTGGGCTCGCGTACCATCGCCCGCCCCATCGCAACTCGCTGCTTTTGACCGCCGGAGAGTTGGCCTGGTTTTTTATCCAACTGATCTTCTAGCCCCAAAAGATTGGCGGCCTTGGCCACTCTGAGGTCGCGTTCCTCTGCCGGCATCTTCGCCAGACGAAGGCCAAACTCCATATTTTTTTTCACGTTCATGTGGGGGTAGAGCGCGTAGTTTTGAAAAACCATCGCGATTCCGCGATTTGCTGGCGAGAGATCTACTACGGATTGTTCTCCGATAACAATATCGCCCGAACTGAGTTCTTCAAGTCCCGCCAACAATCGCAGTAGTGTGCTTTTGCCGCATCCAGAGGGGCCTACCAAAACCAAAAACTCGCCGGACTCAATACTGAGATCGATCCCTTTGAGAATAGTCCTATCCCCAAACGATTTAGTGACCTTCTTAAAGTGAACGTTTGCCAAAGTGCGTTATTCCCCGAAAGTCCATTCATAAGGGGAGGGGGGATTTTACTCAAGTGCCAATTGCTCGAATTCCCGAGCCTTTTTGGTGGCTAGCCGCCGGGATAGTCGTGAGTAGGCAACGCGGCGAGTCGTGGTTATTCTGAGTAGTCTGTAACCCTTTGCTTTAAATCAATTATTTCTCTCACATTCTTTTCAATCACTACCGATAGGTTTAGTGGAGAGAACCTTTTTTAGAACTCTCAGCGCGTTTCCTGACTGGAGAACCTTATGAAAGCTAAGAATTACCTCCTATACGCAGTCGCCACAGTCCTCTCAAGCCTTGTTATTTCCTGTGCTAGTGCGCCGGAAATGTCCGCTGAAGAGGAAAGAATGTCTCAGGGTGGTGAGGGGGCAATCGCCTCTACCAGTCCTTCGGACAGCAGCGCAGTTTCAAAGGAAATCGCCGCCTCCACTACTAAGGAAACCACTTCGGAAGAAAAAGTAGTAAAGAGCGAAGAAAACAAACCGGCTTTTACGGATCCGGGAATTTCTGAAAGTTCGGTCGCCTCTAATAAGGAATCTACATTAGAGTCGCTGTCTGAAAATAAAGCTCCGGCCACGACCGAGCCCACTTTAGTAAATCCAAAAGAAGTACTTTCTAAAGACTTAGCCAATAGCGCACCGGAAGCCCTTCCTCTTTCTGGTGAGATGCCTTCTTCTGAGCA
>JAYVQZ010000342.1:0-22066 GCA_043776735.1 Deltaproteobacteria bacterium
TAAGGACATGAGAGTTCAAGTCTCTCCCCCTCCGCCATTATTGAATCCGCTACTAAAAACTTCAATTTTCCGGTCCCCGAAATTCCATAATCGCCTCAGTCCATTTTTCGAATCGCCCTTGGTACGGATCGCACCAAGGCGGCAGTTCCCAACTCCATTGAAAATTCTTTTCCTCTCGTAATCACTCACGAAATTGATCCGAGCTTAAAAAATGCCGTAGACGTCGCCGCATTAGAATTGCGGCAGCTACGGTACGCGGTTATTTTTCAATCGACAGGCGCGGACGAAGCGTTTGAAAAGAAGATATGGATGGCCCCCGAGTTGTCTTCGGGTGCTGGTTAACCCATAAGTGGGTCTGTAAAGAACACTTAAACTAAGGAGCCATCCGTGAAAAAAGACATACTATTTGTAGGATTAGAAGTCGATGACAAGGCGTTTCACTGCTATTTGGTGGAGAAAGCCGGGTTTGAGGAATATGAGTTTGTCTGCAAACCACATGTTCCTTCGTTATTGTTAAAATTAGCCTGGCACTTGTTTCGTTGAATTTCAGTTCAACGACAAGTTTCAGCTATAACAAGCATTGGGCTTAAGTATTCGAAGTTAAGAAAGTAAAAGAAGCACACGTTTGGAGGGGCTACCATCGGTTTCCATGCGGGCCTGGATTCTCATTGCATTATTCACAATAACCTCCGTAGTCCGCGCCGCCGACCCAGAACTTCGACTGGGAGTCCTATTAAGCGCGCCCCTTAATTGATAGATGGGCGGGACCGCCCTTTGACGTTATTCTGTAGCTAATTTCGAATGCAAAAGGCGGCGGCGATGAACTTTTCGATTGGGGCGGCCTTCTTTTTTCTGGTGGCTGGGGCTTTCGCAGCAAACTCATTAGGGGCTCCCGACTGCGGAGCGCTATGGAAAGTGAATACGCTTTCGGCGCCCGGTACACGACGCTGGGCCATCACTACTAAGGTGGCAGGGATGGACATCGAGATAGCCGTGAACGAAGGCAGCAAGCTCGTCAATCCCATCACGCTTGAATCTTGGAGCGAAGCCAAAGTCACCAAGTCATTAATTCCCATACCCGACCAAACGGCGAAGAACACGCTGACCAAGCAGCAGTTTTGTGATCTATTAAACGGTAAGAAGGAACTCCCCTGGGATCAACGTAGCCCCGGTATCTTGATAGCGCAGATGCTTACTCAGAAGCCGCTGCGCACGGAGAAAATCGTAGTTCCCGCAGGAGAGTTCACCGCGAGCGTCTACGAAAAGCAGATGGGGAAGAAGGGTGCGACCGGCGCCATTCAACTTACCGCGTGGATCGGCAAGGTAGCCCAGCGCAACATTGGGTTGAAATTTAAAGCGCGAACGGGCGAAGGGGTAAGCGCCACCGAAACGGTGGGCCAATTGCGATCCTATAAATTTTAGATCTCCACCACCGTATCCATTTCTATTACGCGGCTGTACGAAATGCCATTTGGGAAATAGCGCTTAATAACGCTTTCCATTTGCGCGGAGGACGGCCTCGGGTACCAGCCTCTTCGTAAAACGGATGACAGCGGTTCCCGGGCCGCCCGCGAGGGAGAACTAATACTGGATTAATGGTATGCTCATTTGTGTTCTCTGCACCGGCTTTTCATTTTCAAAATCGTTAGATTTCTCACGGGCGGAGTCATTCTAAGGGGGTCAAATGGAATTCGTAGTGGCAATGGCGGTTGGGTTAATCATTGGTGTTATAGCCAAATTCCTTATGCCCGGCCGGGACCCGGGCGGCTTAATCGTCACGGCGTTATTAGGCATCGCCGGATCCATAACCGCCAATTATATTGGTCACAGCATGGGAATGTACCGCCGCGGTGAAGCTGTCGGCCTTATCGCCTCCGTCTTGGGAGCGATGCTCCTTTTGGCGGTGTACCGCATCTTGCGCGGGAAGCGCGATCGTAACGACAACTAATTGAATTATGTCGCACTTTGTTGAGTGGTTAGTTTTTGATTCCAAATATCCCCTCCCGACTACGAATAGAAACACCTAGCCCCAAAAAAAAGAGCGAGCCGTGAGGCCCGCCCTTAGGTGTTTATATTTTTTTTAGCTATTCAAGTTCGACTGGGGCAAGCGCCTTAGGATAGCCAAAATAGTTTTGGGACTGGTCGGCGAAGCGCACCACTTCTACCTGCCATACCGTACGGCGGGTAAACCCACCGCCACCTGCGGCTACGAGTTCCATGCTTGATTGGGTAACATTAAGATGCCTAGGAGCAATCCGTACGTGGGGAGGTATATTCTTCAACACTTCGATGGCCTCATACCGCACGCTATCGCCGTGAATTGCAGACAAAATTGAGGTGATTTTAAAATCAGTATTTGCGCTGCTAGGGCATGGGGCGACAATGCAGCGGATTCCCGTGTCTTCCTGCAAAGTAAAACGGGTAGGCTTATCCGACTCCGCTGGTTGATACATAGCAAGGTGGTTTGCATGAAATCCCGAAACCGGTTTGGTCGGCGCAATATAAGTAAGCCGGGCCCCCATTATGGGTTGCTCTGAACCAGAGACAACGACGACGTTGGCGTTGGCGTTGGCGTTGGCGTTGGCGTTGGCGTTGGCGTTGGCGTTGGCGATGCTGCCAAGCATTAATCCCGTGATTACCAAAAGTGATAAATTCTTCATTGTAAATTTTCCTTAAAAGTTTCTTCTCATCCAAACTGGGTGAGTGACCAGCGAAACTGCAACGCCCATGCCAATAGAAAACACCTGAAGTAGGCCCAAAAGAGAGAAGATGACGTTCTTTCTGTAGGTCCCAGAACGAGACTGATGCCATAGGAGTGCAAAAGGGTGGCGTCACTTTGCGATTTGATTTCAAAGTCTTGTGTTACCATCCCTTCACAACCGCCCGCTCGACCAACTCAGTCTCTGTACAACCAAGCCTCCTTGCGAAGTCCTTAAGTTTTTAAGCGGCATCTGATTTCAAATGCAGAGTCTTCGTATTCATTTTTTCTCCAAACTCCTTAACCCGTCCATCCGGCAGCGTTCCCTCTCTACGGACGCCTTTACCCCACATACCTCTTGTGAAATGAACTCGGCCTGTACTATAGCTCTAGCCCTTCGGAAAGGTGCTGTGTCGAATGTGGAAATGGTTTGGAGTGCTGGCAGCACTTACAGTGGGTGTCGTGAATGCGAAAGAGCCGTCGTGCGCCGAAGCCGTGGCCGCGGGGTATTTGGGATTTCGCTCCGAAATGCCCCACTATGAAGTCGATGCCCAAACGCAAAAAGACTTAAGCCTCGTTACCAAAATCGCGCCACTACTCGACACGGGCCAAACCACTTTTGGACGGGCGCGCCTACAATGGCTTGTGACCCACCCTTTTACGGGCGTGGAGTATATCCGCAATCGACAACACGCAGCCGGGGCATTAGCTCAGGATCCTGTTTATGCGGACATACACGCCTCCTTAGCAAGGATTTCGCGCATTGTGGGAGGGGGGGCCAAAAGCGCCTGGGTAGCAAGACTTAAGGAGGAGCAGAACTACCCGCAGTTTCTAGCCTGGATACTCGCCGGAACGGGACGCGTGCCTTTTTCGCTTGCGTGGAAGGCGGCAGAGATTGGCGAGAGTGGCCACGCTTTACTGTGGGGCCTATTGGGAGGTGTTTGCGTCGCTGGAAATATCGGCGTCAATGAATCGATTCGGACCGCGCTGGAAGAAAACTACCGGAACCTGTTCGAAGAAATAAGCACGCTCATACCCAAACTACGCCGGACACGTTCTCCTTGTTTAGAGGAGTTAGCAGATGTCTTTTCGGGGCTTCACGACGCTGTTGTGAATCCAACGTTGACCCATCTCAATCAAAAGCTGCGTACCCTTTGGAGAGCCAATTCTCCGTCTGCTTTTTTCAGATATATTTTTGAAATCACTTTAGTCCATAGCCAGTTCACCGTGCCACCGGTGCAAAGGGCGTTAGTCCGAGCCCGAGAGGGTGTGTTTGCGCTTATGGGCGCTATCGGTGAGCTGGATACCTTTATTATGGCCATGGCCGGCCATTCGCGCCAGGCTCCCGAATTCTTTTTTCCTGAAATATTAAATCGTAAGGCACCCGAATTATCCATCGTGAAAGGACACCACCCCTTTTGGTTCGCGCGAGCTCTCACTCAAGGAAAGCCTGCAAGCTCGGTAGCTAATACCTTAGAACTCCAAGTCCCTTTGCAGTATCGAGCGGGGGGGGCTAGCTTGGCGCTGGTCACAGGCCCTAATAAAGGTGGTAAATCGGTTTACTTGCGCATGGTAGCCTTGGCTGCAATTTACGCACAGATCGGAGCCCCGTTTCCCGGGTTGGTTCGCATGACGCCCGTTCAAGTCGGGACGCGCATGCGTATTACCGACGATGAGGAAGCCGGAGAAAGCACTTTTAGCGAAGACGCAACTCGGATCGTGGAACTCGATCGCAGACTCACCCAACCTTCCGGACTTTTTCAACTCGTAGTGTGCGATGAGATGCTCCGGGGTACGCACGCCCCCGAGGCTGATAGCGCGGAGCAAGTCTTATTGGAAGACTGGGCCCTGTCTGGGAATCTAGCGGTGGTAGCGACGCATAACTTAGCCGTTACGGGCCTGTCATCCCAACTCCCCAGGCTGCGTAATTATCATGTAGATTATGTAATGCGCGATGGGGAACCGATCTTTTCTTACAAAATATTCGAAGGCCCGGCGACGACAACGAGCTCTTTTGAAATTTTGGAGGCCAAGGGGCTTAGGCCTGAAGCCGTGGCCCGGATGCGCCGGCTACGCCGAAGCCCATAGGCCATCCGACCGCGCTAACATTACCTTACCAACTAACCAAAAGGGGTTAGTGATTTTTTTCTAAAAAAGTTGCGACGCTAACAATAGTTACCCGCTTCGTGGATTGTTCCTCAATCCGCTCAGAAGACTTTCATTTTTTGGAAGAATTAAAATATCGTTATCCCTTTTCCCCGCTAAATCAATAGAAGCACGCGAGGGTGGCTCCGTCACTTCGAATCCGCCCCCCTTGAGGTGACGAAAAACATACTCGAATTGGTAATTAAGGGGAGCATATTGGGCAGGAACATGATTGAACTCGACTGCGATCTGAAGTGGCGCCTCCAGGGAGAGGGGTATTCTAGCCAGTACCGTTTGATCCTCTCTGCGTATTACCACCCCCTGTTGTTGGTCGACCGCGCACTCCAATACATAAGAAGCTTTTTTTGACGAGTTTACATCGAGGTTTATCCGTTTGTGCAAATTACCGCTTTTGATGGACACGTCTACGGCGCGCCTATCGGTTGGGTTTTTGACTCGTATTTGAAATGTCCAGCGTTGGTGCAGCGTAAGCGTCAGAGGAACCAGTTCGCTGGCATTTAGCTCCTGGGGGCCAAAATATTCAAAACGATACGCCCTGTGATTAGGAAATTTGTCCCATAACCGAAAGTTATCCATACCACGATCAACGGCAAACATATTTCCTGCCATTTGCGATTCAAAGGAATTCATTAAATAGGCAAACGGGTGCAGAAGATAGGGCCCCCATACTGGAGGAACCATGACCAAAGCGTTGACTAACTTTGCTGTTTCGACTGGGGAATAGATCTTTCTCATTCTTCCTGTGACTTTTAAATTGGACACAATGAATTGTTCAAAACAAATCACAGTCGGTATGAACATCAAGGCTATCAATAAACCTCTCACACTCGGTCGACCTCGAGTCAAAACAGCAAAATATCTCGCACCAAAAAGACAAATGGGGACGAGGACAGGAAGATAATAATTGGGGCCCAGGGTATCCAGATCCGCTGCCCAAATGCTGTGATAAGATCCCCAAAAAAAGAAATACCCAGCCGGAAGCAAAAAAATGATCCAAAAAAGCGATAGCTCAGCTTTGCTGCGACGTTGAAATATTCCGTAATAGGTCGCCAAACTAAATAAAATCGGCCCCCCAAATGTCCAAAAACAGCTTCTCCAGAGGCTAACGAAAAGTGAAAAGCTGGCTTTAGACACATCATACAAAAGGTACTCCCCGGTGGGATGAAGTCGCTTAAGACCGAAACCCAGAGTGTCCGACGGGTCTAGGGCAAAGGGAAATGAAATAGGACTACCGGTTTGTAGATAGTTATAAATTGGAGTGAGTAAGCTCACGGGAAGAAAGCCAGCGAGCAGCCAAACCGCAAAACGAGTCTGTTTATGGTTATGTTTATGTTTATGGGAAAGCAGATGGGGGATCAAAATGGCAGAGCCAAGTAATAAGGCATCATAGGGTCTAGCAAAAAAAGCAATCCCAAGTATTGCACCGGCGGCCAATAGTAAATTACGAGACCTAAGGCGCACCGCTCGAAAAAACATAGTCGAAAAAGACAGCGCTAAAAAAAGAAAGCTTGAGTAAGAGAGATAGGTCGCACTAGCCGCCAAAAAGAAGGGGGAAACAAGAAAGAATAAAACGGCAAAAAGGGCCGTTCGCCTGCAGTTCCCAACCTCACGGGCCAAAAAGTAGAGCATCACGACATTGAGAGCAGCCGTGAGCGGGAGAGCGGCGCGAAAAGTGCCAAAGAACAGTCGACAGAGAGCCAACCAAAAGGCGTGGACCGGAGAATACTTATAGACTATTTTTTCTCCCCGTTCTCCTTGAAACCAATTCATAAAAAAGGCACTGGTTTCGGTTTTGGGAACAGCGAGCTTTCCCTCTAATAAAGTCTGAGCCTGAGAAAGGTAGACCGGCTCATCGTTATTTGGAGAAAAGTAGGGAAATAAGTGCGTCGAGGCGAGTATCGACCAAATGGCAGCAACTATTGCCAGTGAGGTAATTCCACAAATTGCTTTTAATCTCCAGGAAGAAAGTAGTGGATTTTTCATGTTAATCGGCACATCTCGAAGTTCTGATTTTGGGGATATCAAAAAAGGTCATCAATCCGCACATGGAATCGAGCAGTTCATCCTTGCCGCTTGAGGCTGGTAGAAACCAGATTCCCCCAACATCGCCCTGGTAGCCATCGGTATTTTCTTGGTTGTTGCCGAGCGTCCAAGCATTCGTAGAAACGGCAATTCCTGCGTAATGCCTGGTTTCCATTTGGGCCCCGTCTAAAAACAACGTGCTTTCATTCACCTTTCGCAAAAACCCTATTGCATGCGGCCGGCCATCGTTCAGGCGATTTTCGGGGGTGGTTTGGATAGGAGAAGTGGCGTGAGCGGGATCGTTTCCTGGATAAAACCATAGGCCATCCGGAAAGTCTCTTGGAGCGAGTTCTAAACGCACCCCATCGGCAGACGATAACAGGGTTCCAAATTTGAAACTTCGAAACACAGTAAGCACTGCCGAGCCCAGAGGAATCTCGGCTTGAATCATTCGCAGGCTTTCTTGGCCACCGAATCGGACGACGGCATGATTATTTATGCCCTCATCTGGAAAAGTCACCCAAGGGGCCAGTAGTTGTTGGTTCGTTGAAAAACTGATCTTAGGATTTTTTAAATCTTTCCAGTCGGAGAGGTTCCCGGGCGAGGAGAGTCCCTCGTCTTGGAAGTTCACCACCGAGCGGATAGCCAGAGGAGCTGAAGTCAACGAATTCTGGGGTACTGGTGGGCCGTAGTCTGACGGTTTAACCGATGGTTTGGCTAGCTCCATACAAGCACCGGCTAACGACATAGCCACCACCACGATACAGGTAGCGGTGAACTTCACATTGTGGCGATGTTTTTTCCACTGGAACATTCCGTGAATTATAACTTAGACGTTTCATGGTAAGGCAGACATATCCTCACCGATAAAACTTATAAAGATCACGCCTTCGACTTGTCGCATTATTTACTGAGAAGGTCTCTAAATTGTAATCAATCTTCCCTGCCGGCTTCCAGAAAGGACGGCTGGCGGGATTTTTTTGCCTCTATCGAGATTCAAAATCCCGAATCATCCGATTGATTTCAATATAATCAAACAACGCCTCTTCTAGTTCGAAGTCTCCGCCCCGAGAGACGCCATTGTCTCGATTGAGCCATTTGCTCAACGCGTCTCTGTCAAGCGCCAGAATGGATTGGGGCTCGGCGTTCTTTCCTAGATAGGCGTCCACCATTTGGCGCGGTGTAACATGAGTGCCGTGTTCCTTATTAAATATATCGACGTGATTACGAACTTTTTCGGCGATGGGCGTCTTCTCGGCGTAAAGTTCCCAGACCGTTGACGGTGTTGATTGTCTCCATGCCGGAAACGCGGTCATCACTTGGCCATCCATGACAGCCACCATGACTTGAACACCCGCGACCTCTTTTCTTAGGTAGAAGTTTTCCGGATTAGCTCCCGAGCCGACCACGACACTTTCCGGAGAGTTAAGAACTTCCACAATGGCGGCACTAACCTTTGCAATATCCCAACTCGAAGGGAAAATTGTTTTTGCGCCACGAGGTGCCAAGCCCATACGCGCTGCTGCCACGGTATTGGTCCAAGCATTTTTATTGTAGGCTCCTCGGCCCAAGACCACTTGTCTCACGTCATTGGGCAAAATTTTGGTGCTAATCATGCCAACTGAAAGGGCTCCCTCATCGGGGGGACTCGCGTTCCGTCGCGCGATATAGGCCTTGCGCCATCCAAGATAAAAATTGATAAAGAAGGCTGCAAGATGTCCTCCTCCCGTAATTTGGGGGCCCGTTTTAGGCATTCCCGGTTGGAAAACCCCGTTTATGTGTTCTATGACTTCCAGCGGGGACTCTAAAAACTTAGCTGCCGCTTTTTTTGCCATGCCGGCCGTTGCCGTGCGATGAGAAAGTTGAGTTTCGGTCTGAGCCAGATGGTATGTGGAAGAAAGCGTTTTGATGGCTTCTGTTTTACCAGCATCGAGCAAAGCGACAAGCTGACCATAGTGGTTTGCATCACGAGTTGGAGTTTCTGTGACTTTGTATCCGTCGGCTGAGTTTGTTTCTATCCTCTCGATCCACTCGGGCGTGGGAACGATCTCTGTGGGGGTAGCAGACTCGGCATCCCACTTAAGAGCCAAAGGCGATGTCGAGAAAGGTTTGGATAGAATGTGACGAACTAAGTTATCTTGCTGTTCTTCGGTTAGGTGTTCGAGGACGACCAGGTGATGCGCAGGGACGTTGCCTCTACGGACAGCCATTTGCCATCGATCCAACTCCCATTTTTGATTCTCATTTAAAGTAGGCCCGACCCGTTCGACGACTTGCTGTAAAACTACTGAACACTTGGACGTGGGGGAATTAATGGCGAGTAAGGATAATTCCCACTGCAGTATCAGTAGGATCAATAAGAATACACGTCTTTTGCAACGCAACACGGGAAGCATTATTGCAACTTTAATGCCTTAGAATAAAAATGCCAAAGGTCGACGTTTGGTCGCAAGTAACGCCATAGATATTCAGATCCAGATAGGCTTCACAGCGAAAAGCCCATACCTAACCGCACCTGATGGGTGTAATTATTGGGAATGAAGTAACCTGAAACTCCAAGAAAAATACACGGTCTAATAGCATTGCTAAACGAGCCATAGTAACGACGGACCATGAGAGTCGTCAGAGGCCGAGTTATTTCGCTTTTTAGCCACATTTGTAGCCCACCGCCGGCATCAAATGACCAATCTTGCTTTTGTATCGACATAAAGAGTTGAAATTCCGCAGCTAAAAAAACTTTTTTAGGATTCGTTGCGGTCGCGCTGGCAGCCACGCTGGCGTAGAAATGAAACACCTCTGAGGAGTACCAGCCCGGTGTCCAGGCTAACGCGGGGGCAAGTACATTTTCCCCCGCTCTCGGAAAAATTGCCAGGCCCATAACATCAAAGCTCGTTACGTGAATTGGTGAGTTTTCAGTAAATGCAACGACACGCTTTAACGCCTTCAAATTCCTATGAGCTACTCCCAGGGAAGGTTTGGTTTGGCTTGCCGGCGGTTGTCCAGTAGGAAAAGTGAGTCGGTAAAATCGAACTGGAGTTCCGTCACGACCTTTTAGCATTAAAACGTGGGAACGCTGGTACCAGTCAACCTCCTTAGGCGCCGGGACCACCGTGGTAACTATGGCTGAAGCCCGTTCTAAGAGTAGAAGACCACCGTCTAGCGAAACTTTTCTAGTTTTCTTGTTGAAAAACAGGACGATTTTTTCCGAAACAAATAGACTTCCGGTAACCACAGGCAGGGTAAGAGAGAACGATTTTTTTTGGGCGCTTCCTTTTCGCAATTGAAATGAAAAAATGAGATTGTCGCTGTCGGATTTTAGGAAAAAAAGTCGATCGCTTCGATGTGTTGGAATAATCATTTTGCCGTTAACGGACAGCGAAATCGCCTGAACGGACTTAGATAGGATGCGCTGGCCCGCAACGGAGATATCCAGAGGGGATAGGGTTCCGGAAATAAAAACGGGAATGGGTTCCACACACAAGTCTGGGCCAATTCCCCAAGTTAACCTGGAAAAAAGGAACGCGACTAAAACACAAATTTTCCACCACAACTGCATATAACGTCCAGCTTCCGCCTCTAATTTTACTAAGTTTTTAGGTATCGGTGGTTGAGGAACCCCAACAGGTAGCCGACAACTGAGTAGGATGGCCTCCTTAGTTGATTGGCACGAATAATGAGAATGAGAAGGAGCCAGGGCGAACTCAAGTCTCGCGGCCCTATGTTTTCCAGCCCGCGGGATATCAAAGGCAAAAAAGCGAAGCATTTGGGACATTGCCACCCCGGGCTTGCAATCTTGGTTATGGTTCGACTAAGTTTCTGCGCAATGAAAACTAAAGCACTTTTTGGTCTTGCCGTTTTTACGGGGCTTCTTTCTTCGTGCAGTTCTGTGCAGAAATCCGCCCAATCGGCGCACGAAACTCCTACCGTTCAGTTTGAAGTCACAGGGGCTTCGGTCTCAACGCCAGCTCAGATATTTATGGTTGCCAGCCTACCTTCCGGAGAATGGCTCGTTACCGGTGGGCACCTTCAGCCGGAGCCTGATAAAGAGGTAAGTCGAAAAGCAGACGTGCTTAGGGTGAATGTTAAGGGAGAAATTGAGACTCAGCCTTTAACCTCGACGATGCTTGTGCCTCGATGGGGGCACCGGGCCACTTCGCTGATGGATGGGAGGGTCTTTATCTGCGGGGGAACTGCCAAGCCCGAATGCGAATGCTATATCCCCAATAAAAAACTGTTCCACAGTGCAGGGCGCCTTTCTCACCCCAGATCGGGTTCGGCCCACTTGCTGCTTGCCGATGGGCGCGTATTGATCGCCGGAGGGTACAACAAAGGGGACGCCTCGCTCGGGAAGGTTCTAAAATCGGCCGAGGTTTATGATCCCAAAACAAACCGAGTACAACGGGTGGGGGATATGGTCGTGGCAAGAGCCGGACACCAAGTCCTTTTGATCGGTGGGAAAGTATTTGTTTTAGGCGGGCTTACTGAAGAGTCAAAAATGGTGGAGGAATTTGATGCCCAGACCCTTTCATTTAAACCAACAAAGTTACATTTGCCTAACGGTCTTAAAGATTTTCAAAGTTATTCAATGAATCAAGACCGGGTACTCTTGTTTGGGGGAACTCTCCCCAACCGAAACTCCTCCGATGGAATCCTGGATTTCGATGGAAGAGCCCAGACCATAGGAGAACTTGGTGTTCGTCTGTCTGCCCCGCGCGAAGATGTTTCCGTTTGCGGGGACAGAGTGCGGGGCAAAGTGTTGATCTTTGGCGGGGAGACAAAAGGGAATGGCCGAGATGGCGAGCACTCGGGTATTGCCGACCTGCTCACTTTAAATCCTCTTTCTATTGAGAAAGTTTCCGAAGCCATCTATCGAGATGACTCCCAGGTGGTAGAGCTTTCCACCGGCGGATGCTTGGTAGTCTCCGGAAGCAAACGGGACGGGACCGTAGACTCTTCTGTGTTGAAAATTAGTTTTGCAAGCCCCGGGAAATAATCAAATCACCCAAGAAAATACATTTGCCAGGCGGTGGCAGGAATGAAGGTGCCGTTGGTCGGACCAGCCGAGGGTTTTATTCGCCTGTTAAACGGCGAATCCCGTCAAACGTGTCTTGCTGGATACTCACAGTTTCGAAGTTAAATATATCGGACCTCTGTTCTGCGAGCTTGAATTTAACATCCGATTAAGTTGTGTTCGGCGGGGGCTGACCAGTTGGTCCGTCGGCAGGCGCAGGATTTTCTAAACACTTACTCAGGCCGGTTTGGATAGTGACATTGGCTTTCCAGCCCAGACGAGAACTGAGTTCACTCATGTCAGCTCTTACATAGAATATTTCTTGGGGAGAATAGGGTCGAGCTCCTAGAATCGGCTGTGCCGCATTGGGTTTTAGTTTCACCAAAATAGAGACGATTTCTTTTAGCCTGATCGTACTTCCAGATCCCACCGGAAAGAAACCATCGACCGATTTTATCAAACAAAGGCCGATGAGTTCCGTAAGGTCCTCAATATAAAGGTAGTCCCACTCCTGGTCGCCTAAGGTCATTTCGAACGAAATGTTCTTGGTAAGGCCGTTAATAAGTTCCGGTATGAAATGTTGGTTATCTTCACCCGGACCGTACGCCGCAATTAATCTGAGCCAGGCGTGCTTCATTTTCAAGGTCCGGCAGAGCTTTTGGGAAGCCAAACCGGTGAGGTATTTTCCGATTCCGTAGCCGGTGACTGGATGAGGTGTGGTCTCTTTATTCAGTGACGCGTTAACTCTCCCATATTCGTCATGAGAACCCAGGCCCAAAAAATAATGGCAGCCGCTAAGGGAAAGCTTTTGCACTAACGCCAAAGTGTTGCAGTAATTAGAAGTATAATGGGCCAGGTCATCCCGGTCGCTGCGACCCGTGTGAGACCACGAAAGATGCACACAGGCGTCAGGTTGAAATGCCTCAAAGGAGGGGAGATCTGCCCAGAGACCGTTCTCCTTTACCGCCACCGGGAACGTGCAAATTTGAGCCTTTTGCGAATCAGCAAGATGAGACAGCGATGTGCCTTCACGAACCAGAACCCCCAATTGGTGCCCCTGCTCGCTGAGTTTACGAACCAAAGCCCTTCCGATAAAGCCTCTAGCTCCGGTGATTAGAATTCTCATAAATTTGCCGGCAAAAATTGAGCGACTCGTGCGCGCCGTTAGGAGCACTCGGCAGCTTGCCCGAAAGCATAACTAAACTCTATTTACCGTTCGATGCGACCCGTGCCTGAGAGAGTTCGCTCCAATTGGGTGAAGTTCGCAATGAGTCAAGCTCATCCGCTCGAATTTCATAGCAATAGGCATTGGAAGGAAACTTCAAGGTTCTCACCTCTTCGACATATTTTTTCACAGCAAACTGAGCCAACGTGAGCAAACCGTCTTTTCTCTCTTCTCTTCCAAGACGACGGATGTCCTGTACTTTCCCCAGGTATTGCTGAAACTCGTCGATCACCTCGGGAATATAACATTTTGCAAACCAGGGGCGGAAGGCTTGATAGAAGCCCAAAAGATCATGCATTATCACCAGCTGCCCGTCCACAAGAGCCCCGGCGCCTATGCCAAGCACTGGAATCGATAGTTTTAGAGCAATCTGTTGGGCCACCTCGGCGGGCATTGCCTCAAGCAAAATTGCGACTGCGCCAGCGCTTTGAAGAGCGAGAGCATCTTCCATCGTTCTTTCGAAACTTTCCTTGGTCTTTCCCTGTACCTTATATCCACCGAAAGAAGCCGCACTTTGCGGAGTTAAGCCCAAATGCCCAAAAACCAAAATTCCAGCATCCGTGATGGCTTTTACTTGTTTGGAAACGCGAGCTCCGCCTTCCAATTTTATGGCGTCATTTTCGGCTTCTTTAATAAATCTGAGCGCATTCCTAACGGCTTCACTTTCCGAGATTTCGTAGGAACCCTGAGGCATGTCTCCTACAATGAAAGTGTTTCTCGCCCCTCTTCTGGCCGCCTGTGCCATCAATATCATTTCGTCCATAGTGACCGGATTCGTTGTCCTATATCCAAGCTGAACCATGCCGCCGGAGTCGCCCACCAAGATCATATCCACACCGGCCTGCTCTGCCACGTAGGAAAAAGGTAAGTCGTAAGCAGTAATCCAGACAACCTTCTCTCCCTTTTTTTTCATCTCGTTAAGTTCGAGAAGATTCAATTTTGATTCACGCACGCGAGCGTCCTTTTGTTAGATGCGTTCTAATAATTCGGGTGCCTAAGCTTTGTTCTTCGTCAGTCAAATAGGGAAACTGCTCATGCACGCTTTTACCAAGCTCCAATTTTGGCTCGATAAAAGTATTGGGATGTAAAAACACATCCACAACCATAGGGCCTTTTGTATCAAGAAATGCGAGGTCCAAGTCGGATTCACGCTCTATACGTTGGTAAGGGATTTCGTAAGCATGTGCCACTTTTCCAAAGTCTGGTTGGCTATAACCCTGAGCCGACGCATGATAGCGGCCTTCAAAATAGAGATCTTGGAATTGCTTGATGATCCCATACCCAAAGTTATTTAAAATAATGAGCTTAAGATTCAAATTGTGATGCTTTAGCGTTTGAAGCTCTTGTAGGTTCATCTGCATACTTCCATCGCCAGTGAATGCGATAACCTGTTTTCCCGGATTTTGAATTGCCGCCCCGATCGCCGCGGGAAAGGAATAACCCATGGGTGAGTTTCCACCGGCGGTGTACAAAAACTGCTCCGTCCGATGAAAGCACTGGAATACCCAACATAGATTGGCACCATCGTCTGCCACCACGATTGCATTTCGGTCCATGGCATTATTGATCTTTTGAACTACGCTATAGGGTGACAAACTCCCGTATTTCTCCGCACTAGAACTTGGGTATTGACCGAAATACTTTTTCTTCATCTCCCTCGTGAAACCACTCCAGCTAGAAGTGGATTTTGGAATGGTCAAATCATTCAATACCCGCGATAGGTACTTAAGATCCATTCCGAGGGTTTCATATTTTTCTGCCGGATATTTCACCAATTCCTCTTGGTCGATGTCCACTACGAAGAATCTTGCACAAAGACCAAATTTTTCTGTTGCACCGGATCTTTGCCTATTGTCCAGGCGGCTGCCCAAAACAAGAATACGATCTGCACTTTGAAGCACAAAATTAGCGCCCCGGTTTCCATAGACACCGATATTTCCCAAATACTCTGGATCGTCGTGGTTAAAGTAGGTCAAACCATTCCAACTACTTACGAAGGGGATACGGTTCTTCGTCAGCCAGGACTCTGTCCATGCTTCCGATCCCGAAAGGCCGACCCCAGCTCCAAAAAGAACCAAAGGACGTTCTGCTCCCCTGAAGAAATCCTGTATTCGTTGGCAAGCATTTTCCAAAAAACCTGGGGTCGGTGGCGTTTCTCTGGGATCCTCGTATTGAATTTCGTCGCCTACTTCTTCCTTTTGCACATCCATCGGCACGTCAACGAGAACTGGACCCATTCTCCCGCTAATGGCTAAGTGGTAGGCTTTTTCCAATTCTTCTTTCAACTCCTTGCCATTCGTTACCTGGACCGCGTACTTGGTTATCGGTTTTACGATGTCGACTATTTTCGTCTCTTGAAACCCTGCCTGTCTTACTTGGGCGCCCCGATAGTTTTCTTTCTCATTTTGATTTACTTGGCCGGTGATATGCAAAGTCGGTATGGAGTCGAAATACGAGCACGCAATGCCGGTTATAAGATTCGTCGCTCCGGGTCCGCTCGTGACAACGGTGGCTCCAACAATTCGATTCGTTCGCCAAAGCGAGTCGGCTGCCATGGCAGCCGCTTGCTCATGCTGAAAGCAATAATACTTTAATTTGGGGTTCCGTCCGATGGCATCGACAATGAATGCGCATGCGCCGCCGGTAATAAGGAAGACGTTGTGTATCCCACGACGGACCAGGAATTCCGCGATGTATTCAGCACCAGTCAAAGGGGAACTCCGTAAAATAGTTGGGAAAAGATCGGGGGGATAGAGGACTTAAACTACTTTTATTGTACCAAGAAAATGAATTATATAACAAGGGAATGAATGGAGGTTAAACTAAAGAAGTTTTTATCAATTGCGGACTAACAGACCATGACGCCTAGCTTCTCCTCTAACCCATCGACACCGCCCCTAGTTAGCATCGTATTACCGACGTACAACCGGGCCTCCTATCTTGCTGGTGCCATTCGCAGCGTTTTGAAGCAAAGCTATTCCCATTGGGAGCTCATCATCACAGACAACGGAAGTGTTGATGAAACCCCAAAGATCATCGCGTCCTTTTCTGACCCACGAATCCGGAGCGTACGCCAAACACAGAATCTTGGCGCCGTTGCAAACTGGAGTGCTGGCTTCAATATGGCACAAGGTGAATTCCTGGCTTTTCTATCGGATGACGACAGGCTCGCTCCGCGCTTCATAGCCAATCATCTAGCGCGGCTGAAGTCGGATCCCGCCCTTGCAGTCGTCTTTTCTAGGTACGAGGTGCGATCAGCCAATGGAGATCTAATTTCCGTTAAAAATAGTGACTGGGAACGCGAGCTTCGCTGTGGCCCCACCGAGTTGCTTCGCTATGCACTGGCAAAAAGCTGGTTCGTAGGAGCATCCCTTTACCGGAGGCAAGTTATGTGTGCCGTTTGGGAGGAAGCTGCTAAAGAGGCAATCGCGTTCGATTTGAGTCTCAATATTCGCCTTGCCATTGGAGGGGCTCACGGAATTCTTTCACCCGACCAGGACCTAATCTACACTGAGCATCCAGGTCAGGTGAGCGAAGCCCAAAGAGAGGTCGTCTTTGCCCAAACAACTGAGGCGTTGGAGCGCATTCTGCGGGGTCCGGTGCCGCCCGAGTCCGCCTCATTTATTCGCGAGGAACTGGCCAGCTGGACCTTGTTAGCCGGACGTTACTCCGCTGGGCTGGAAAAAATAAGTACATCGTGTCATTATTTTTTGAAATCGGTGAGAGCGAGGCCGTACTCTTTAAACGGCTGGAAACATCTAGCAGCAGCGTGGCTCCAACCAGGGCGACTTGCCAGATCTGCAAAAAAACAGTGGGCGAGGACACCGCCGAAATAACGCACCCTCAACGTCGACTTCCTAATGCCAACAGTATTAAAAGCCCTAAAGATTCGCCGTGAAAGTTAAAAGGGGGCTCACCACACTACCACTTCCGTTTTCGAAATTAATTCGTTCCCGTTCAATGACCAACGGACGCTTCTGAACCTGAGTATGTATCGCAGCCACATATTCTCCCAAAATCCCGATAAAAAACAAAAGCACCGAAGAGAAAAAAAACAGGGAAATCAGCAATGGAGCGATTCCCACGGTAAAGTGATTCCAAAAACAAATCTTCGCTATGAAAACAAGCCCCGCCATAAACAAACTAAAAATGGACATGATAAATCCCAAAAAAGCCGCTAACCGCAATGGCGCCTTGGAATGATTGACGATGCCAAGCATTGCCATATCGTACAGAGTATAAAAATTGTTCTTAGTGATTCCACGCTCCCGTCGGGGTTGGCGAAATTCAATGGTGGCAGGCTCAAACCCAAGATCGCTCAGTAGACCTCGGAAATACGGATAGGGATCGTCTATTTTCCTAAGCACCTGGAGGACTCGATTGTCGTAAAGGCCATACCCCGTAAAATTCTGCGTTAGGCGTATAGCGGAGATTCGCGAGAGGAAGGCGTAATAGGTCCGGCGAATGCGAAACAGCAAAGGATTTTCCCCACTGCTGGTCTTAACGGCAAAGACCAATTTGTATCCGGCTTCCCATTTCTTTAAAAACTCAGGAACAAGTTCCGGGGGATCTTGAAAATCAGCCACCATCAAAATAGCGGCTGCCCCATTGACCTGCAGTAGACCATAATAGGGGGACCGAATGTGACCAAAATTGCGTGTGTTTAATATCACCTTCACGTTTCGATCCCGGCCCGCCAACGACCTTAAAATAGTGGCAGTATTATCCGTGGAGCAGTTATCGATAAAAAGATGCTCATAACGGTATTTGCCGCCGACTGGAAAGAGCGCCTTTACTCGTTCGTATAAAGCTTCAACGTTTTCTTCTTCGTTGTAGCAAGGGGTGACAATGCTAATTAAATCCAATGGTGAGTCTCCTCGGATAACGTTATTTCAAACGCCTAAAAGCCAAACCAACTTTTCCAGTTTTGTATTTATGTCGTTACGCGGCCTTCGCGACGCTAGTCGAAACAGCAGCTTTAATAGTGGACGCCATGTATTCAAGGTGGGATTGTTCAAGCCCGGGCCAGACCCCTACCCAGAATCCGTCCTTCATAATCTTATCTGTGTTGGTCAAAGTTCCTCGAACCTCATAGTTCACTTTTGAAAATCCAGGTTGATGAACTAGGTTCCCCCCAAACAACAGCCGAGTTCCCACTTTGTGACTTTCGAGATAGTTTATAACTTCTCTTCGACGCCCAGTCTCCTTAAGGGTCATAAAGTACCCGAACCAAGAGGGTTCTGTTTCTGCTGTCGCCTGGGGCAAATTGAGAAACTCGTCGACACCTAGATCCGTTAGGCATTGAGTTAAATATTGATGATTTCTTCGACGGGCTTCGATAAAGTTTCTTAACTTACCAAGCTGAACGAGCCCAATCGCAGCCTGCATATCCGTAGCTTTTAAGTTGTACCCTAGATTGGCGTAAATATACTTATGATCATAGCCTGGCGGTAAAGAACCAAGACTCCAATCAAAACGCCGCTGGCAGGTATCAGAGACGCCCGGCGCACACCAACAATCCCGCCCCCAATCTCGCAGAGATCTTACGGTTGAAAACATCTGACTGTCGTTCGTTAGAACCGCTCCCCCTTCGCCGGTGGTAATATGGTGAGCGGGATAAAAGGAACAAGTGGCACTGATACCAAAAGTCCCCACTGGTTTTCCTTGAATGGTCGCCCCCAAGGCATCGCAGCAGTCCTCAATTAACCAAAGGGAGTGGTCCTTACAAACTTTTGCGAACAAGTCAGCTCGAAAGGGATTGCCTAGAGAGTGCGCTAACATGATGGCCTTAGTCTTAGGCCCGAGGGCCGCCTTGATGGACTCCACTGACACATTTTGGGTTAACAACTCTACGTCTAAAAATATTGGTTTTAGGCCGTACAAAATGGAGGGACTAACGGTAGTGGGAAAGGAACAGGCGGCGGTCAATACTTCATCCCCATGGCGAAGGGCGCGGTCACCAAATTTTGGCGAGGTAAGTGCCGCCAGCGCAAGTAGGTTTGCACTTGACCCAGAGTTAACAAAAAGAGCTTTTTTTAGTCCGCAAAACTGTGCGAGCTTTTCTTCAAATTCATCATTAAACCTCCCGGCGGTCAGCCAAAGGTCCGCACCCGCTTCAACAATAGAAAAGAATTCATCGTAGCCAACAACCTTTCCAGAGGGTGGCAAATAGTCGACGCCTGGAACTAAAACCGGGGTTTTGATCCTATCTCGAAAACTCTCCAGCATCTTTTTTAATTCCGGAATAAGTTCTGACTTTGTCATTTAAGCCACCGCAGAAAGAGTATGTTTTTTTGCAGCGTAATTTCGTCGGTACCAGTCAATAGTTGCCTTAAGCCCTTTTTCAAAACCAAACTGCGGTCTCCAACCAAATTCGCGTTTCGCCTTTTCGCTCGATAAGGATTGCTCCAGAATTTCATTTCTAGCGGTGTCTAAAACAATTGGCATCAATGAGGAGCCCATCGTCGCCGTTATTTTTGCAACGACGTCCAGAACGGACAGACGTAACCCATAACTCAGGTTGAAGGCTTCTCCAGGGCTTTGCTTTTGTGACATATGCATCGCCAGCTGCCTATATGCTGTGGCTGCATCCCCCACGTATAGGTAGTCTCTAATGAACTTTCCATTCGATCGAATCACTGGTCGTTCATTGGCCAACAAAGAAAGAATGGTAGATGGAAAAATTCGAGCTCGATTAAGATCACCGGGACCAAAAAGATTACCGCATCGAGTAATGCCAACATTGAGTTGATAGCTATGTGCATAGGACTGGGCGATAAGGTCCGCGCTTGATTTTGAGACGTCGTACGGGAATCTGCCGGAGAGAGGATTCGTTTCAATGTATTGCCCCCCATTTAAATGGCCGTACGCTTTATCACTTGACGCAAAAAGGGTCACTTTTACTTTGGTACCAAAACGCCGAACGGCTTCCAATAGTTTCCATGTACCGCTAATGTTTACATCGAAAGTTTCAGACGGGTTTGCATTGGCAGTTTCGACCTGAGTCTGGGCGGCGAGATGAAATACGGATTGGATATCATATTCGCTGATGATTCTAGTCATTAACAACTCGTCTCGAATATCCCCCTGAACCACAGTCACTGAGCGATCCATTTGATCTAAAAAAAAACGGCTGTTAGGTAATTTATCTCGAACCAAGCAGACAATATTTGAACTTTCGTTAGTGGTAAGAAGCTGGCTTACTAGCTCAGCCCCGAGCAACCCGGTTGCGCCTGTGATGAATGTTGGTCCAAGCATGATCCTCAACTCCTTTTACCCAGGGGGCGTTTTTCGTATTCCAAAGCTCTTCAAGATGATTTTTATCGCGAAGAGTATCCATGGGATGCCAGAACCCCTCGTGCTTAAACGTTTTAAGTTGCCCGTCTTTGGCTAGAGTAAAAAGGGGGGCGCGTTCCAATATGCAATCACTTTCTTCGTTTAGGTACTTTCGAAATTCGGATTTAAAGAAGAAAAAACCACCGTTAATGTAATCTTGGGTGGGTGGCTTTTCTCTAAAACTCAAGACCGAATCACCGGCCACCTGAAGACTACCAAATCGGGAAGGGTCTTTAACGCCCAAAACGGTCCCTGTGAATTGGTGAGACTGGTGAAACTTTAGTTCAGCCTCTAAATTTGCATCCGTCAAACCGTCCCCATAGGTGACTCCAAAACAGTCAAAAGCGGCGTCTCCCTGAATCAAGTCATAGGCCCGTGCCACTCGGGCCCCTGTCATGGCATCGGCCCCCGTATCAAGGAGACGAATTCGCCAGCGCTCATCGTTTTGGCCATTTTTGAGGGAACCAACAATTTCGCAATCCCCTCTGCGGTCAATTTCAAAATTGTTATTATAAAGCGAGTAATTGAAAATAAATTTCTTAATCTCAAATAAGCGGTAGCCGCCACAGATTACAAAATCGTTAAATCCATGCGAGTAATAGGAGCGCATGATGTGAATTAGGATGGGAATACCCCCAATCTCCACCATGGGTTTCGGCTTGAGCGATGTCTCCTCAGACAGGCGGGTACCAAGTCCGCCTGCAAGAATAAAAATAGGAACGCTCGCATTATTTGAGGGTTTCATGGGAGATTTGGTTGCGGAGATTGTTAAAAGTCAGGGGAAAAAAAGATCTTATCTACTAATGTTACTTTCGAATGGCTTTTAAATCCAGGGGTAGAAAGTTTTAGCGTATCTCAACAAGCCCGTCCGTAGTTTTGCCCGATTTTTAGCATGTTTCTGAAGCTTTGGTGAGGTTTCCGATATTCTATAACAGGGGCGGAAATGATGATGATATTATTGTTAAATATCGGTTACGCTTAATGCCTCATTCACTCCATATTCGAGATGGGATTCCATGCCGCCAATTCCCCTAAAAACGATGCTTCGCCAAAGGTCTGCCACTTTCAAACCTTCGGTTGATAGTCCGATGCGTCTAATAACCGTCTCGTTCGGTCTATGTGCCATATTGCAATTTATCAGTTTCATCCTTCTCCCCATTTCACGCGAAGGCCAGGAATGGTTTTTCTGGGCCCTATTTAGCGCCGCGTTACCGCTACTTCTTTTCATAACGTTGTTGAAAAAAACTCCCCTTTTGGAAAAAAAGCTTCCTCTATTGGCCGTTTGCTATGCCTTTTCTATTCTGCTTCAAAATGGAAGGCAGTATGCCAGCAGAATTCTCACAAATTCGAGAAATCCGATTTTTGTCTCCGCCCCATTTCTGGTTTTTTTATTAGTGGCCATAATAGGGGTTTGTTTTAACTACATCCCTATCGCGGTATTTACAAAACTCCTATCCGAAAAATTATTCCCACCGGGCAAAAACCGCAGAGAATTCATTACGTTTAGTCTTATTATTTACTGTTTTTTTCTTCTCAATGATGGCGACCTTCCCCTGTTTTGGCTTGAGGAGCAGACTCTCGTTTCCTGCGGGATGTTCATCACGGCGGG
>JAYVQZ010000343.1:0-5714 GCA_043776735.1 Deltaproteobacteria bacterium
AGTTACTCTTGGCATTGGGTTCGATCGGCTACGACGCCGTATGGAAAATTTGCCAGGACAACAAAGTTTCCCTTCCCACCAAAAAACCAAAATTTTGTCACGGGCTTCACTTTAAGGCAGGGGAATTGGAGATTCTGGCGTCGTACCACCCTAGTCGGCAAAATACGCAAACGGGGCGGCTGACATGGCAGATGTGGAAAAAGATCTTTGAAACCGCTAAAAGATCATGCCGCGAGTAAAGGCAATTTGATCAGAACCCATCATGCGAATGGAGTCTATAAACCAGGAGCCATTGGCCGACATCAGCTCAACTTCTCGTTCGTTTGATTCTTTGGTGGTGTCGGTCCCTTGCGTGTTTTGTAAAGTGACTCGGTAATGAACGCGGGCGGTTCCCTCATGGATTTCGCTAGAGAGGATCTTAAATTCGTCGATTCTTAGAGAATTGCTCAAGTAGGCAACGCGGAAAGACTCTTCCGTCATTCTTTCAAAAGCCCGACGCAATTCCCCGGAGCATAACGCCCCAATTCGCTCTTTTTCGTTAGGATCTTTTACCTCGGCCGACCATTCTACAAATCGTTTTACCGCCTCTTCTGGCGTATGCGGAGTATCGATGCCCGCATGACGCGAACACGATCTGGTACACGACGTCAGAAGAAACACCGTTAATAAGGAGAAGAAGGTAAAGCGTTTGGAGATTCGGAGTTTCATAGAATGGAATTAGTTTAACTGAATTTTTCGTGGCCCGCTCAGCTAAAGAGACCCCGCCTGTCGACGCACCACACCTAAACAAAAGCTAAGTACCCACGAAATTTCTACCGATAAAGGGTTGAGCTGAAATCCTAGGAGGATGCATGGCAGCAAAGCCCGAAGCAAAAGAAAAAAAGCCAACAGAAAAAACAGCGAAAAAACCCGCTGAAAAGAAAGCCCAGGCGACTCAAATGTCTGGCACCGTTAAAAACGAACGGGACAAGTCGGAGAAGAAACAACACCACAAAGCCAGGGTGGAACGCTCTGAAAAGCATTGTGAGGTGAAAGGCTGTAAGCAGGAGTACCGCGCCAAAGGGTACTGCCGCTCTCACTATAAGAAATGGCGCCAAGGAGAATTTGGGCACCGCCGTTACACTTCCTGCTCCAGCACCAGTTGTTTTAAGCCAACGGGTAAGAACCGGCATGGTTACTGCGAAGATCACTACCAGAGCTATTATGTAAAGGGCATGGCAGTGGCTAAAGAGTCTGTTGCTGAAAAGCCAGAGAAGGTAGTCAAGACCGAAGAAAAAGCCGCTGAAGTGGCTTAATTAATATTATTTTTAATAGGGTGGGATACTTCGGTACCCACCCTTTTTCTTTTCCGGTTCCCCGTCCGACAATGGTTGAAACTCTCCGATCCCTTTGTCTCATAGTTGAGCTCATCTTTTGGCGGCCACAACCGAGGTGGCTTTGCCAACGTAAGATACCTTTTGCGCAGTCCGCTTCCGTTTGTATGCATGTTCTCCGCCATGCATCGGCGAATATTTGAAAGAACCATCAAGAAGAAGCTGTTGTGTTCTGGCCGCCATTCTTCTTTTATCCATTATTTAATTGTGAGGGGCGATAGCATTCTGATGATTTTTTGGGGAGCATTTATCGTCGACAGAATGGGTTATAAGAATGCAAAAAGGACGCAATCACGCAATAGATCGGACCAGTTAATTTAAGTTGAAGACAGAGGTTTAAAAGACGAATCGGCCGCCACTCGCAACGTTGTCGAAGTTAAATTGCCGTAAACACGCACCCTTTATTAGAAAGCAAATCGCCCCCCGTTAGAGACATGCGGGCAAAGGAACCACCTAAAATCGTGCAGCAGCGCGCCGACGCCCGCACTATTGCGGTGTCGGACGAAATAAATGCGTAGGATCATGAGACCTCCGGTCCGAGAGATCCTAATTTGTTGATTTGTCACAAGCCACGCCGTGGCCGGGCGGCAATCTCAGCCACCAAATCTTTTGGGCGAAGTCGGTAGCAAGGATTTTACCTAACGCTTTGCCAACCCGCTAGCCATCGCTTACCTTCTTGGCTCATGAGCCGTTTACGAGAGAAGCTTCAAAATAACGAATTTGTCGTTACCGCTGAGATTACGCCACCCAAAGGGGCCGGTGTGAAAAAGCTTCTCGAGCACGCCGCCGAAATTGGTCCGCTGGTGACCTCCATTAACATTACTGATTGCCAGCGCTCCTTAGTAAAGATGTCGTCAATGGCCGCGGCAAAAGTATTGCTCGACGCAGGTCATGATCCGGTCTTTCAGCTCACCTGCCGAGATAGAAATAGTATCGCGTTGCAAGCCGATCTCATGGGAGCCTCGGCAATGGGTATTTCCAATGTCCTTTGCCTCACCGGGGATCCAGTGAAAGCGGGCGATAATCCTAATGCCAAATCTGTTTTTGAGGTGGAGGCTATTGGCCTGCTTGAAATCGTTAAAACGCTTCAAAGCGGCACCGATTTTGGGGGCAATAAGATGAACAAGGCAACGCGTTTTTTTGTGGGGGCGGTCGTTAATCCCACCTTGAGCGCGGGCAATCAGTTGCCGCGAATGGAAAAAAAGTTAGAGGCAGGGGCTTCCTTTTTTCAAACCCAAGCCAATTACGATCCTCAAGACTTTGCCCATTTTTTGGATGCCAGTCGAAAACTAGGCACCAAAGTTATTGCGGGTATCTTACTTTTGCATAGCCGGGAAATCGCCCACTACCTTAAAGACAACATACCGGGCATCCGCTTTCCCGAAGCGTTATTAAACGATTTTGACAAGACCGCAGACGAAGAGGCCTTTGGCATTGATTGGGCGATAAAAACGATGAATACCGTTCGCCCCTACTGCGATGGGTTTCATATAATGACGGTCCGCAATGAGGGCGTAATTCCAAAATGGATGGAACGCTATCAAAGCCAGCAGCCGGTTTGACCCAAGGCAAGTTGAACGAGGAAACGTGATGAGTAAGTTTTTAAATAAAACCCCACTTTATGCCCGCCATTTAGAACTGGGAGCGCGCATGGTCCCCTTCGCCGGCTTTGACATGCCGGTGCAATACACAGGTGTGCTGGAAGAGGCCAAAGCCACCCGGTCAAGTGCTGGCCTTTTTGATGTGAGCCATATGGGCCAATTTTCCTTTCGAGGAGAAGGACACCTTGCTGCCGTTAGCGCCCTGGTGACCAATCAGCCCGGCAAGATTAAAGTGGGACAAGCGCAGTACAACATGCTTTGCAATGAGTCTGGCGGAGTGATCGACGATCTGGTGGTTTACCGCCGATCCGAAGAGGAAACGTTCGTATGCGTCAATGCCTCCAACCGTCAGGCCGATTACGAATGGATGAAATCACGCCTTCCTAAATCGGTCACTCTTGAAGATCAGAGCGACTACATCGCACTAATCGCCTTGCAGGGGCCTCAATCGGAAACTATTTTGAAGAAGGGTTGTACAGAGTCCATTATTACTTCCCTTCCCTATTATTGGGCGACAGAAACCACCGTTTTTGGAGCCCCCTGTTTTCTCTCGCGCACGGGATATACCGGTGAAGACGGATTTGAACTCTACGTACCTTCCAACCGCGCCAGTGACGTGTGGAATCATCTTTTGGAAATTGGTAGGCCGCTTGGCTTGCTCCCCGTGGGACTTGGCGCCAGGGACACCCTACGCCTGGAGATGGGCTATCCCCTGCACGGCCGTGAGCTCTCGCTCGAGATCAATCCTTTAGAAGCCAATTTAGGTTGGACGGTGAAACTCGATCGCACCGATCCGTTTGTTGGACAAGAGGCGCTAAGGAAAATCCAGGCAGATGGGGTGAAGCGGAAATTGGTTTCCCTTGTGCTCAATGATCGTCGTCTTGCCCGCACCAATTATCGGATCGGTGACTCCGATCATCAAGAGACAGGCAAGATAACCAGTGGGACGATGAGCCCTCACATTGAAGCTCCCATTGCTCTTGGCCTTGTCTCGGCCTCAGCGGCCCAAAACGCCGAGCACTGGATTGAAGTTCGGGAGAGCTGGATTCAGGCTAAGCCAGTGCCTCTTCCTTTTGTACCGTCTCGGACAAAGAAAAAACCACTCCCAAAGTAACCTGCCGCAGCATCAAAAAAAATAACAGTCCTCTCGTATTTTGATAGAATAGACGTTTTGCCTTTCCCTTAAACGTTCCCTTCAAAATTAGGAGTCACTGTGAATTTAAAAATTGGTATTGCCGTAGCGGCTGCCCTTGTCGCTGCGATCATTATTGTCAGCTGTGGAACCTCATCCTCAAACGCGTCGGCGGCGTGCGGTTCAAGCCTTCCTTGTACAATTTCAACTAGCATCAACTAAGAAAAGGATAACCATTTATGAAAAAAAGTGTTTTCGTGCTGTTAGGAATTGCCCTTTTGATTTCGCCCTCACTCTCTCAAAAACTCTCTGCTGGCGATTCGCCGCCGGAGAGTGCGGACACAAAAGCTACCTCATGCGGCACTGACGCCGGTGCCTACGATCACGGGGCGTTGAAGAACTTCCATAGTCACCTTTGCCATATCAACGTCGACTTTCCAGGACTTGCGGAAGAGGTCTTGTACAAACTCGTAGTTAAGATGGGAATGAACCCGGACCTTACCACGCTAGCGGCAGATGGAACGGCCACGGCACTGACGTCAAAGACAATAGAGGGCAAAGTGATCAGCGGGACGGTGCAAAAAGTAGTTTCTCCAAACTCGTTTGCGACGTTCTACGATTACAAAGCCTTAGTTGCGTTGGACGGCACCACATTTGCCACCATTTATTGGACCGGAAAGGGGGCCTCAAGCAAGGGCTTCTTAATCTTGGGAGGCGCGGGGTTTGGAACCAAATCCAAGCTGCTCTACGTCCGTTGGGATCGCTCGACCGCCGCCCAATCGGTGGATGTCCTAGGAACTCGGTTGGCCAGCACGTACCTGGGAACTCCAGCTACAGACGACGCCATTTATGGAAACGTCACCTACGACACTGGCACCAAAGCCACCACGGTTCAGGTGGTGGAATTGGGGCGCCAACGCGGCGCCACTCCATCGACTACGGTTTTCGCCTGTTGGAAAATGTATGCAATAGGTGTCGCCGGAGGCGCTATGCGCGTTGGAAAGACCGCCAGCTCTAGCGGCGCCGGCGTGCTCGCCAATATTGGATCTACGGGGCAATCGCCGACCTCTACGTTGAAAGACGGAAAAGACAACGAAGGTTCCTTGGGAACTTTGTACATGGATGACTGGGGCGGAAATGATACGAAAACGGAACCCAATGGAAGTGGCAATGGTACCGTAGTTGAAGGAATGGCCATGAACTATTCCTGTAACGACCTCAATAGTGCCGGTGGCTCGAGCAAGCCCTTTGCAGGCAACACTGTGAACCACTCAATGACCAAAGGCCAAACGGACACCATGTTCTCGGCAACACCGTAATCCAAACGCCATTTTATTTTTCAGAAAGGGCGGGGCCGCAAGGCTCCGCCCCGATCTCTTAGACCGAAAGTCCAACAGTCTCAACCGCGCGTGCTACCAATGTCGCCCGAAATATTCGCTGACTGAGATTGCCGTCGCGTCCGTGCAGGACTTGTGACAAATCATTAGACAGGTTCTCTCGGACCGAAGGTCTCGTGATCCTACACATTTATTTCGTCCCAAACCGGAATACTGCGGGCGTCGGTGCGCCGCTGCACGACTTTAGCAGGTGCCTTGGCCGCATGTCTCT
>JAYVQZ010000344.1:0-5696 GCA_043776735.1 Deltaproteobacteria bacterium
GCCTGCCACTTTGGCTGATGTGATTCGTTGGGCTGCGAAAACTACGAGAGAGAAGTTTGATCCCCAAAAGAAAGCTGAGCGTTCAAAGAAAAATTCCTCAGGAAACACCAAACAACCAAAACCCAGGCGTCATCCCATTCCCGCACACGTAAAACATGAAGTGGTGAGAAGGCATGGCATGCGTTGTTCATTTACCACACCTGACCAAAGGCAATGTGAGCAACGCCGTTGGCTTGATTTACATCACCTAATAGCAGTGTCCCAGGGTGGGCTAAACCATGCGGACAACCTACGGTTTTTGTGTCGGAAGCATCACAGAGCATACCATCGCAGCAAAATCGACTCGATGGTAAAAAATGGCGGCCGATAATAGCCTGGAGGCATACGCGGTTTCAGAGAATCCAGCCTGAGAGTTTATCGGTGCCGTAGATTGTAGACTCGGTGACAACAAACGGCCTTCGTTCGATGGGCACTTAACTGCCTGATCTGTATTCTTATATTTCTTCGGTCTCGCTCAAACTATTCAAAATTAAAAAGTTAGTGCGTATTCCCTGTGCAAAACCCCAAAGCGACCCACGCCCGAACACACCCTGGTATCACCCTTGCACAAGGCAGGTGCGATGGATTCGCTCGTGGAGTGTGTCCGGCAGTGCAGTACGTTTAGTGGATGTTGTTTTGACTCGAGCGGTTTGTGGCCGCCCGATGTGTTGAGGTTGTTATGCGCCACAGTTTTTTAAAAATCAGTCTAGCGTTGGTAATAGTTCTTGCCGTGGGTTGCGGAAAATCGTCTCAGGAGACGACCGTCCCCACTCCAACCGACCCCAATGCGCCTAAGACTCCAAATGATCCTAAAGCGCCGGCCGTGACAACAAAGCCTGGCATACCTGATCTGACTGGAGCCGCTCCGGTGGATTTGATCGACAATACGACTTTCACTCAGCTTGAAGATTTCTTCGGCAGTTTGGTCTACGGACCTCTGGTGGGTAACGCCAAATTGAAGCTCACGCTCGCCGTTACTTCTGGAGTGGCCAAAGGAAAAATGCTCTTTGGATTTGAAGATAAAAAAGTATGGCGCGATTACACTATGCATAGCTTTGATAACACCGGCTACATCGGCACCAACGTGTTCGACGTAATTTTCCAAGACGATACGGTAGTGGCCCGCGTTCAAGCCTCTCGCACCAGCGATGCGCTTTATAACGGTAAGCTCATGTACCGCAAGCGAGCTGCCACAGATGCGAAAGTACACTTTGTCTATCCTGGTCCCTGGGACGCCGCTTGGGGAGCTCGGCCTGCAGCTGATGCCAATGCCTGCGCCGTATTTCAATGGCAAGGGTGCGCCACAAGCGCCACGAATACCACGGGCATCTGCCCCGATCAGAACGATTTAGTAACGCCGTGCCGAGCCTACATCGATCCGGCTAGTAGCAGTGTAAAACAGATGGGAACTTTCACCGGAACAGTTTCCGCGTGGGTGCCATAAATCATTTTAACTTGGGTGAAATCGATAATTGTCGGTTTTTTTGGGGGATAAGAACATGGGTAACAATATGACAACGAGAATGGCAATTAGCCTAGCGGCTTTAACAATAATGACCTTGGTCGGATGCGGGGGAAACAAAACGGTTCCCTTGGCTCCGTTAGCACCGATAACAGGCCCGCAGGGCGGGTTCGCCGGCGGAGGTTGTGGCGCAGTGCCCATCTCAACGGGCGGATTTAGCCCCACCTACTTCACCTCACTGATAAATATCGGCCAGGGTAGCGGACAATTTGGTGGCGGACAGATGGGCGGCGGGCAATTTGGTGGAATGCCACTTCCCAGCTCGCTGACGTTAACCTTTGCGGCAACGAACACACAGAACCAAATTGGCGTTCAACAGCCTCAGATTGCTTCAGTTTCCGGCTGTTTTAACTGGGCGGATCTGATGTCGTTTTACCCGCAGTATCCCGGCCAGCAACAGCCTCAGCAGAACACTGCGGTTCAGGTGCAGTCGCAACAGCCTGTTACGATTTTTCCCGATGGCAGTTTTCGCAACTTGGTTCTCTTAAGCACTGTGCAATTGCCTTCGTACGGAATGGCAGCTCAAGCAGTGCCCTTGGCTCTGTTTATTGCTGGTGGGCGCATCAATCCCTATCAAGGGAACGCGTTGCAAGTGCAAAGCGCCACGGTGTACTTACGCAGTCAGCCCACTCAGTTTGTCTATAGTTCAGCTCAGTAATTTCGACATGAGGATCCTATGACTTCCGTAAACGAAGTTTCTAAATCTCAGGTCATTCATGTGGATTTTAAAGCGGAGAAGCGGAGAAAAACTCCCGCTTCTCCGCAACAAATCTCCCACGAGCCGGCATATATGCCAGCACAAGTGCGGCCGATTCGCGCTTGGGACAACTTTTCTCTCCGCAATAAAATGCTGGATATCTCAGGCTGGTGGATCCGCCTGTCGGTCTTTTTAGGACTAGTCGCCCTCGGTTATTCCATCTGGGGATAAAACCGAAGTTACTTCTTCTTGCCCGACGGCGTGAAGGACTTGCCCTTATACTTTGAATTGAATTTCTCAACGACGACTTCGGTTAAGTCCGATCCGGCTTCAGCGTAGAGAACGGCCCCTTCGTTCTTTTCCACGATTAGCTGATACCCTTTTTCTTTGCCGATTCCTTCAATGATAGCGCGAAGCTCATCAATAAGAGGCTTAGTGAGCTCTCGCTCCCGTTTTTGAAGATCCGTCTGCGACTCAGACGCGGTCTTCTGGAATTCCATAAACTTCTTTTGTAACTCTTGCTGCTTTGCCGCTTTGGCAGAGTCATTCAAAATGGCCGACTTTTTTTCAAACTGTTCGGCCTCTTGCTGTAGGGCTGCCTGAGCTTTTTCCAGCTCCGTCCGCTTAGCCGCGACATCTTTCTCAAGCTGCGACTTTGCCGACTTACCAGCATCCACTGTCTGCAACGCTTTCTGAAGATCGACGTACGCCACTTTTAGCGTCGCTGAATCTGCAGCGCGTGAGATTTGAGAAAACATTGCCACAACGATTAGTAGAGATTTCACGTAAGGACTCCCTTTAAAATGGCGGACCGATAGTAAAGTAAAATTTGGAAGTATTGTTTTTGACTATAGGGTAGCCAAATTCAAAACGCAATGGACCGATAGGCGTGAACCAACGGAAGCCCCAGCCTAAGTTGGCATAAAGGGCGGGCCCGCTACGGAACGGAAGGTCAAAGGCATTGCCTGCGTCAAAAAAGAGAACGCCGCGAATGCGGGCCTCTTTGAGCAAAGGAAATTCGATCTCCGCATTCATGAGGACTTCGTTATGTCCGCCTACGGTAAATTGTTGTCCCGCCACGCCTCGCTCAATGGCCTTTTGAGAAAGGTTTCCCGACGTTGCACTGCTCAACGTTTGCGCTGGGCCAATGGTCAGGTAATCGTAACCTCTAAGACTGAACAGACCACCCTGAATGAAAAGTTCATTGATAGGAACTGAGCCGCCCGTAATATTGGCGCCAGTCATATTCAGACGAAAGATGAAATCCCAAATAATAGGGTGAAAAAACTTAGCCTGAGCGCGCGTCTTAAAGAACTGACGATGCCCGCCCAATCCTGCGTATTCACTCGAAAGACTAAGGTAACTGCCGGTGCGAGGGTCAAAACGGTCGTCTCGTTTGTCGAAAACCAAGTTGGCGTTTACCGAACTAGCCAAGCCATTCACCGAGTCTCGTTTAATAATGGCCGTATCGATAATGCTCGAATCAGGAACAAACGAGTTTTCTAGCTTATAGGTTAGATAGAGATTAGTGAATTCAAACACCGGATGGCCAAGCTTTATATCAAAACCGGTCTTAGTCTCTTCAAAGGTTGGCACGTCTTGGAGTGCAATCAAGTTACGTCGAAGCTGAAAAAGATCTCCGCCTAAACTCCAGTTGGAGTAACCCACGTAGGGATCTTGGAAGCCCAAGGCAAATTGATAATACTTGCGACCAGTCAGAATTTCTGCCGAAAGACTCGCCACCTGACCATTACCAAGGAAGTTATTTTGAGAGAGCTGAGCGTTGATCGTAAAGCCAATGTCTCCACTCGCATAACCGGCGCCCACGACGAGCTGTCCGGTGGAACGTTCTTTCACCTTGATCTCAATGTCTACAATGTTGGGCGCTAGTTTGGATGTGGATTGATGGAACTCCACATTATCAAAAAAGCCCAGACGGACTACGTTCTCACGGCTCTCCCGTTTTTTGGTTCCATTAAAAAGCTCACCCTCGTGGATGGTTAATTCACGACGAATGACCTTGTCTTTCGTCCGGGTATTTCCGGTAACCGTAATCTTACCCAAAAAGACACGGTCGCCTTTATCGATCTCAAAAGTGACATCGACGGTGCGCGTGTCATCGTGAATGACCGGCTGGGGAACTACGTTGGCGAATGCATACCCAAGATCGGAATATTTTTCAGTGTAGCGAAGCGTCTCTTTGCGAAGGGTCTCAGTGTTAAAAACTTCCCCTTGGACAAGAGCGAGATCTTCAGTGAGTTCCTGACGCCGGAAGAGGAGTTCACCGCCAAAATCTACTTTCCCCACGTTGTACTGCAGCCCTTCCTCTACGAAGAAGGTGATATAGACCCATTTTTTATCTGGTGTGACCGTGACTTCAGGTTTTCCAAAACGCGCCCGTACATAACCCAAGGTTCCATAGTAGTAGCCAAGAGTGGCAATATCTCTTTCAAAAACGGCTTCGCGGTACGAACCGCTGCCAGTAAGGAAGGAAAAGAATCCGCCCTCTTTGGTCTGCATGACCTTTTTGAGTTCTTCTGTGGGCATGACCTTATTGCCCACAATATTGACCTGCTTGACCTGAACCTTATCGTTCTCTTCGATGACGAAGATGACCTTAACGTCGCCCTTTTTGGGATCGGGTTCGAGTTCATAGTGAACGTCGGCTAAGTAGAAACCTTTTTCTTCGTACTTCTGTGTGAGCTTCTCAATGCTTTGGTTGAGCTTCTGAACATCTAGGACTTCATAGTCCTTTACCAAAATGAGATCTTTGAGGTCCTCTTTTTCAATGGAATCTAAGCCCTTGAACTCAATTTTTGAGATGATTGGTTTTTCAGAAACCACGAAAGTAAGGCGTACGCCGCCAGGCAGAGCCTCTTCTTCTGCCTCGATAGAATCAAAGTAGTGAAGCTTAGCAATGGCCCGAATGTCTTCTGAAACGACGTCTCGCGAAAGCTCGCTGCCCACCTTGGTACGGATCCGCGAAAGGATAGCGTCGGCCTCAATCTTCTTGTTGCCGCGGACTTCGATCTCAACCACGGAACGAGACTCAGCAAAAACCGGAGCCACGTGCGCCAAGCTGCAAACGATCAAGATGAGACGAAGCGGCAGGGACCACCTCGGAATGCCACGCTGAATGAGCTAACTCCTTGTTTTCCTTATAACAGCGCCGGATGCTACCTACGCTCAATGCCTTTGTAAACCAACGATTGCAGACTGAGGGCTGGTTTTTACTGATTGAGAGAGGCCAAACCGATGGGCTCGGCATCATCTAGAGGAAACTTCTTTCGGATCATGTCACTGATTAAGAGGTTAAGATGGTGGCCCAGCTGTGAGGCCCATACGTTGGCAAGCCCTCGATTGGTCTGGCGGGTTAGGTAATCTTCAAAGGAGTTGGGCACCCACGAGCCTAAATGAAGACGGCCCAACTCGGTGGAT
>JAYVQZ010000345.1:0-21995 GCA_043776735.1 Deltaproteobacteria bacterium
CCGCCCCCTGAGGCAAACAAGGAAGGAAAGGAGCCCGCTCCGACCGATCTCACGCTTCGACTAAAATACCAGGCGGTAATTAATTACCTTCAAGAGCACCTGGGAACGCGTTACGCCAAGTACGCCGATAAGGTGACTCCAGACTTTGCTGAGAAATACATTCTGGAATATAAAATCTCTCGAGGTGCCGGAGAAAAGGGAACCGTTTTATCAGGCTCCATCGACAGCGACTCGTTAAAACGCTGGTTGAGGAAATTTGAAATCAAAAGCCAGGGTGCTTCGGGCCTTAGCCCTCTCTTTTTCATCTCCTCAGAGCCCCCCCAGTTGAGGGCACATGAGTCGGCAAATGCGGTAAAAACAGGATCCCCGGAACTGTTTTTTGCGCAGTTGCACGGGTACTTTTCTAAAATTAACTCCACTTTGGTTCCTTTTCAGGGCTCGGGACTATTGACACCCACGCCTCCCAAAACAGAGGCGGAGATTAGGCAGCTTGGGGAACTTGGACAGAGCAAAGGCATGAACTCCGCAATCTGGGTCCATCTTTCGCAATGCGTTCCGTGTGGGGGCAGCCGGGCCGACATCCTTTTTTACTACTTTCCTCAGAATCGATTGGCATTAGGACGAGCGGATGATCTCGCTTTTGATTTTAGAGAACCCACTTCAGAAAAGATGAAAAAGATGGTCAAAAGCACAGTGGAGGAGTTCACCGGTGGAATGAATGAACTTATCGAACAAGGCACTCTGTTTAGTTCCGTACATACTCTAGTGGTAGATGGCTTAGACTCGCTACGAGCATTTAAGCAGCTCGACAATGGCCTCTCCCGCCTCGATTTTGTGACCCGAGTGCAGTTGAAAAAAACTGAATCATCACGAGTGGAATATGAGGTGCTCAGCGGACTGAGTACGGAAGAGCTAATGCAACGCCTTCAGGGGAATTCATTTGGGGGATTTAAGTTGAGGGGCACCGGCACCCAAGGCAGTGCGATGCAGATGAAGTATAATCGGGGAACGTAAGTGATGCTCATTTTGGGTCATTGCGAGGAGTTTAGCGCTCATCATTGATCACATCTTTTGGCGCCCACGACTGAGGTGGCTTTGCCGACGTAAGATGCCGTCTGAATAGTCCGTTTCTATTGGTAAAGGGGGCGGTTTTGCTTTCTAGGCCATTGGAGTCATTTGATGACGGTGCCGTCTAGAACGTTTCGAGCGGCGGCCGGACACGGACGGAGGTTATCCGCCTTCAACTTAAATTAAAAGGACCGAGCCATGGCGCGGCCGGGAGTTAGTCCTATATTCATTCCCGCAGGAAATGCTTTGCCAGAGAGGCGCGTCTCATTGGTTTTCTTGGCTGGTAGGGAATGAGGGACAATAGCATTCTGATGCTTTTAGGAGAGCGTATATCGTCGATAAGACGGATTGGAAGAATGCAATACGGGTACAAATTAGGCACGAGTTCGGACGACTCAATTTAAGTTGAAGACTGATATTTCAAAGACGAATCGGCCTCCGATTGGAACGTACTCGAAACTAAATTTCCGTGAAAAAGCACCGTTTATTAGAAAGCAAACCACCCCCCTTTAGAGACATGCGGCCAAGGCACGCACTAGAGCCCCCCAGCGGCGCACCGACGCTTGCACATAGATTGCCGCGATTCCCACGGAAGCTCGCAGTGCCGAGATAGGGCCCCCCCCATTTGCCGACTACCTGGTTTTCCTGCTAAGTTCTTAGACGATAAATGACGTCGGGGGCTTCCTTGAGAAGTCTTTTTTGGGTTCCAAACTTCCTTACACTGCTCCGCATCGCGGCAAGTCCCATTTTGCTTTTTTCGCTGGCTCAGGACAGTTCTTGGTACACCGTCGGGCTGCTACTACTCCTTGCGGCAACCGACTTCTTCGATGGCTATTTGGCACGACGTTGGGGAGTGACCTCGCAGTTGGGGGCGATTCTTGATCCTATTGCTGACAAACTGATGCTCTTTTCCTGCTTTCTCTTCTTTATATTTAAAGGGCGCTGCCCTCATTGGTTTCTCGGTCTTTGGTGCACCTGTCAGCTTCTTCAGTGTTTTGGTTGGGGTATTTTGAGAAAAGGGGCGCCAAAGTCATCTCCGGTCCCCTCCCCGATTCGCCTCTCAAAATGGAGCACCACTCTACAGTTCTTCTGGCTTGGAGTTCTCTTTGTTTTTGAGCTTCACCTTATCCCCCCTTTTTTTTCCGCCTCATACCAGTATCTGGCAGAAACCGCGGCGTACCTCGGGCTGAGCGTGCTTCAGGTTAAGGTCCTTTTCGACTACTTTCACCTCCACCGCGACGAGCTGCTCCCCGAGCTTAGAGGCCGGATGTTCCCGCTTCCCCCGTCTTCCCGCACTTTGTAACCCCCTTACCTAGCCGGAAAACCCTTTCCAACCGCGGGTTTCCTTACTACTCTCGGTTTTTTCATTTTAAGGAGTGTTCATGAGCGATATGCCAAAATCATCTTCCGCGCTACCCCTGCCACTCATCATTGCCTCAGTCGTTGGTGGATTGGTCTTAGGCGTGGTGGGAACTCGACTGGTGGGCAGCGGCCAAAAAGCTGGCGGTGGTACCGACGCTGTTGTGGCCGAATACAACGGCAAATCCGTGAAAGCTTCGGAAGCATTCACGGCGGTCAAAGCACGACTATTCGACCTTGAGGAAGAGCTGTACCGGACCAAGGAGCAGGCGATCAATGAGTACATCGAACAGCGCCTCGTAGAGGCAGAAGCTAAGACCAAAAACATGCCCATGGATCAGCTTCTTGAAAAAGAGGCGGGAGGGCCAGTTTCCGAAGTGAATGATAAAGAGATCGATGGTTTTTTGAGTGCTAAGGGCCTTTCTTTAAAAGATCCGCGCATCCGTAAGGAAGACGTCCGCGACTATCTCAAATACAAAAAGAAATTTGAGAAACGTCAGGGTTATGTGGCCACGCTTCGCAAAAGTGCCAACGTGAAACTCTTTGTTAAAGAGCCTGAGTCTCCAAAGGTTACCGTTGTGACCGATGGCTACCCAGCTTGGGGAAATGCCAAAGCACCCGTGACGATCGTCGAATTTTCTGATTTCCAATGTCCTTTCTGCTCGCGCACCGTGCCTACAATCGAGCGCATCAAAAAGGAATACGGCCCCGAGAAAGTTCGCATCGTCTTTAGAGACATGCCGCTTCCTTCTCATGGCCGGGCCCCTGCTGCTTCTATGGCGGCCCATTGCGCAAACGACCAGAATAAATTCTGGGAAATGCACGACACGCTGTTTGAAAATCAGGCGAAGTTGGAAGATACCGATCTCAAATCTTACGCAAAAAAACTCAGCCTCGACGAAAAAAAATTCGCTGAGTGTTTTGATGCCAAGAAACATCTAGCCCTTATCGACAAAAGCCGCACGGAGGCCGAAGGCTTGGGAATTCAAGCTACCCCGTCCTTCGTTATCAATGGAACTCTTCTCCAAGGCGCTCAGCCATTTGAGAAGTTCAAAGAAAAGATCGATCGCGCTGCGCGCAATTGATACGGAATTGATTTGAAAGGCCCGGAAGTCTCTGACTTCCGGGCCTTTTTTTTCCCCGAAATAAATAGCCGCAGCTTTTAAGACGCCTTGCGCTTTGCCAGCGTTCGCCCCTGGACCTACCCTCGTACCTTACGGGGGAATTCCAGTGAAAAAGAGAAACCTTTTTGTTGGGCTAGTGAGCCCTTTTTTGCTTTTTTTACCCGCCGGAGCACAGGGAGCAGCCACTTGGATGGAATCAGAACCGGTTCCCCTGACCGGTCGCCCCAACCCCTTTGGGTTTTCACCCGCAGATCTTCCATCAGTGGTCGAAAAAGGACGCCTTCATACGATCGTGTATCCAGTGACCGTAACAGGCGTTCTCATGCCCGAAGCCCCCATTGCAAACCTTCTCAAACTTCCTGAGACAAATTTTTTAAAACAGCAATTTCTCAAAGGCTTTCACCTAAAACACGATGTAAAAAATTTGGACGAGCTGTTTGGGTGGTTAGGGTTAAACCCCTTCCCCCAGACAACGGACAAAGGGATCTATTCCGTTCCTTACCCCGGGGGAAAACGTCCTGACCACCGCATGGGTGTGACCGTTACGGAAAAAAAGGGCGCAAGGGGTATCACCTTTGCGTGTGCTAGCTGTCATTCAGGAAAGCTCTTTGGAAAGACGGTGTTGGGACTGACTACCCGCTTTCCCCGAGCCAATGAGTTTTTTTTCAGAGCAAAAGCGGCCATTTCGAAAACACCGGCTTTTGTCTTTGGATTGGCTTTGGGAACCACAACGGCTGAAGAGGAAATGTATGCGGTGACCCGGGAGAATGTTGGGTTCGTGCATTCCAAATTGCCGCAGAATCTGGGGTTGGATACTTCCCTAGCTCACACTGCGCTTTCCCTCTCCCGACGTGCGCCTGATAAATTTTCCAGCAAAGATTCTTACTACCTCACTCACCCATCGACCGAACCGCTTGAGTATTTGAATACCGACAGCAAGCCGATGGTTTGGTGGAATGTGAAATACAAGAATCGTTGGCTAGCGGATGGCAGCGTGATTTCGGGAAATCCGGTCTACACCAATTTCATTTGGAATGAGCTGGGCCGAGGTACCGATCTCAATGAACTCTCCCACTGGCTTGGTAATCACGAAGACACAGTGAAAGAACTGACTACAGCTATTTTCTCAACGCAGCCACCCCGCTACACCGACTTTTTTCCAGCAGAAATACTCGACTTAGAGAAGGCAAAACGCGGTCAGTTATTATTCAACGACACCTGCGCTAAGTGCCACGGCAACTACATTAAAGCCTGGTCAAGGCCCAATGCCGAAAAACTATCTTTGGTTGAAAAATTTCGAACAGACCGGTTTGAGTATCATAAAACCACACCCGTCCTGGACGTGGGCACCGATCCCACGCGTTACCTAGGCATGGTCTCTTTAGCCCCCAAATTAAACCAACTGGAACTTTCCCAGCAAAGCGGTGTCTTAGTTGTCCCCCAACAAGGCTACGTCCCCCCCCCGTTAGAAGGCATCTGGGCACGTTGGCCGTACTTTCATAACAATTCCGCCCCTTCTCTTTGTGCGGTTTTGACCCGCACAAACGATCGACCCAAATCCTATTTTGCAGGCGAAGCCATCGATAGCTCCAAGGATTTTGATAGCGAATGCAACGGGTATCCCCTTGCGGAAAAGGTACCGCCGATTTGGAAGGAGGAGAACGAATCCTACTTTGATTCTTCAAAACCAGGTTTGTCCAACCATGGACACGATGAGGGAATTTTTCTAAACAACGGTAAAGAGCTCTACAGCCACAGCGAGAAGACAGACATTATCGAGTTTCTAAAAACCCTTTAAGACAACGCGCCGCTCTTAATTTCTGGTAGCAGAATAGAAAGACCGAGGACTTGCGAAGCAGGCAGTCGATACGTATGTTTCTCTTTTTCAAGGGGGACTACATGAGACTTTCACTACTCACTTCGTTATTTCTATTTTCATTTTTATTTCTTAGCACAAACGGTTTTTCTAAAGATGCCTATGTCATCAAAGCAATGACGTTGAAGCCTCAAGCCACACTCATCATGAAAACGGACACCACGCTGGATAAATTGCCGACGTTTTTCACTCACTCCTATTCCGTCATCACTGGATTTATCAAAAAAATGGGGCTACACGCCAAACCGACGCCGTTTAGTCGTTATCACAAGTATGCTCCCCCGCAGGTTGAGGTTGAGGCAGGCTTTCTGCTTTCCACAGCGACCGCAGGCGAAGGGGAAATTATTGCCGGCACCATTCCTGGTGGCGAGTATGCAATGCTGACCCATATTGGCCCCTACGAAAAATTGGGACCCGCCTATGAAGCCCTACACAACTGGATGAAAGCCAACAAAAAGCTAGAATCTGGGGCTCCGTACGAGCTCTATATTGATGCTCCGGGGGTCGCACCCGTTGAGAAATTGCGGACAGAGATTTACTACCCGTTTCGCTAAATCAGCTAAAAAAGCTGCAGAATTCGCTGCGATTTAGGCCTAGTCCTCTCGGACTAGGCCTTTATTTTTGCCCTGATAGAATTTTTCCCGTTTTGGCGGTACACCAGAGCCCTAGGATAGGCCCCAATCATGAAAAAAGTTAAGCAACGGTGGGTAGTAAAAGTCGGCAGCAATATCGTTTGTAGCGGAGGCCCCTTATTGCTTAGGGCTTGGATGCAGCAGATTCGAAAAATTCGAGAAAAGCATGGCATTGAGGTGATCTGGGTGACCTCAGGCGCTATTGCCTCGGCGGTGGATCGGACAGGCTTTAAAAACACCAAAGGAAAACTCTCGGAAAAACAGGCCTTAAGTGCGATTGGTCAGCCGCTTCTGATGGATTTATATAACATCTCGTTGCAGTCGGTAGGCTTGATGGGGGCTCAGATTCTTCTTACCGCTGATGACATGGCCCACCCCGAACGAAGAAGAAACTTGGAAAACACCCTAAAGACGCTATTGCAGTGGGGAACCATTCCCATTCTCAACGAAAATGATGCGGTGGCCACAGACGAGATCAAATTTGGAGATAATGACTCATTGTCGGCCAAAGTGGCAAAGATGGTCCGAGCCCATAGACTAATTTTATTGACCGATGTGGAAGGACTTTTTGATCTCAATCCCAACAAACACAAAGAGGCGAAATTAATTTCAAGCCTTAGGGAAATCACCCCGGCGCTTCTCAGGCAGCTCGGACAATCGGCTGGTTCGTCGCGGGGCACCGGAGGCATGTACTCCAAAGTTTCGGCGGCCAGAGAGGCCACAAAACATGGCATTGAAACTTGGCTTGTAAGAGGCGATCTTCCGAATGCCCTAGTTAAGATCGCTACTAATGAACCTGTCGGAACGAGAGTTATGGTAAAAAAATGAGCGGCTCCCTAGAGTTAAAAAAAGAGGCGATGGAGAAACTTAAACGCTGCAAAAAGGCGGCTTTATCGCTTCGGATCTCCTCTGTTGAACAGCGCAATCACGTTCTCAAAGACATCTCGCATCTCCTACAGTCACGCGTGCCAGCACTTCTAAAGGCTAATGGTGTTGACCTTCAATCTTTGCCGGCTGACACAACAAACGCGTTTAAGGACCGGCTGCAGCTCAATGAAAGCCGCCTAGCGCACGCTGCTGTGGCGCTTTTACAAGTGGCCTCGTTTGACGACCCGCTTGCTGAGGAAGGCCAGAATCTCATATTGCCCAATGGGCTTTTGCTCCGCCAAGTGCGCTCCCCCCTGGGCGTGATTCTGATGATTTTTGAATCTAGGCCAAACGTCGCTGTTGAGGCTTTTTCGCTGGCGTTCAAATCGGGGAATGTTCTCCTATTGCGCGGCGGAAAAGAGTCCAAGAACACGACAGCGGCAATTTATGAGATTTTTTCAGAAGCCCTCCTCAAGAATGGAATGAGTGGAGATTCGTTTTGGGGAATTACCGATCCGGACAGGGACTTACTTAAGGGATTGCTGAAGCAAAGAAAGTGGATCGATGTCGTAGTGCCTCGGGGCGGGGAAGGCCTTATCCAATTCACCGTTGAGAACTCACATATTCCGCTAATTAAAAATGATCGGGGTCTGTGTCACGTCTATGTCCATGAAGACGCTGACTTGTCCATGGCAACTAATATTGTCCTTAATGCAAAAACCCAGCGTCCTGGGGTGTGTAATGCGATGGAGACTTTGCTGGTTCATAAAAACGTAAAAGACCAGCTACTGCCAGCGCTTTACGAAGCCCTTGCTAAGAAGTCGGTGCATTGGTTTGTTTGCCCCGAGACCCTCAAAGTATTAAAGGGCAAAACTGACGTAGAACCAGCCCAACTAAAAAGCTGGGATACCGAATACCTAGAACTAAAAATGAACTGTCGGGTTGTGGATTCCATGGAAGAGGCCGTCATTCATATTGAGACCCATGGATCCGGCCATTCTGAAGCCATACTCACTTCTTCAGAGATTGCCGCACGAAAATTCCAACAACAGGTAGACGCCGCCGCGGTGTATTGGAATGCATCCACGCGATTCACGGACGGCTATGAATTTGGCTTGGGCGGGGAGCTGGGAATCAGCACCCAAAAACTCCACGTCCGCGGCCCCGTAGGCCTCAAGGAACTAACCAGTTATCGATGGCTAATTGACGGCGAAGGCCAACTACGGAATTAAGGCACCAATCGGCGGTGACTGAGATTGCCGTCGCGCCACTTCTTGGCTTGTGGCAAATCACTGAACGATGATCTCTCAGGCCAAAAGGCCTGGGAGTCTCAATCGCGTAAGCAGGCGCAAAACGACTACGCTCTAGTCGTAGGGCTTACAGACTTCGCGTTTCGACGAGCGTCTTTGCCCGTAGCTACCACGACTCCCACCTTCTTTTTATTTCGTTCCCGTTGAAGCCGGTGCTCGAGAGCTGCCTGAATAAAGCCCACGAATAACGGATGCGGAGCAAATGGTTTGGAGCGGAATTCCGGATGGAATTGGCAGGTTAAAAACCAAGGATGATTGGGAAGCTCCATCATTTCCACCAGGTTCATTTCCTGATTGAGTCCTGAAAAGCGCATTCCTTTTTCTTCGAGGATGGCGCGGTAGTGGTTGTTCACTTCATACCGGTGGCGGTGACGCTCAATGATCTCAAGTTTGCCATAGACCTTTTCGGCAAGACTCTTTGGCTTGATCTTACAAGGATAGGCACCTAGCCGCATGCTGCCGCCAACTCGTTCCACCCGACGTTGATCTTCCATAAGATCAATGACGAATTCTCCGGTATTGGAAAACTCTCGGCTGGTGGCCTTGGTGATGCCGCATATCTTGCGCGCGTACTCGATGATGGCAAGCTGCAAGCCGATGCAAATACCAAAATACGGAACTCCATTCTCTCTGGCATAGCGGATGGCGAGAATTTTTCCTTCCACCCCGCGGTTACCAAAACCGCCTGGGACCAGGATACCGTCGAGGCCTTCAAGGCCCGCGTTCCCAAGCCCTTTTTCTAAGTTTTCAGAATCGATGTAGTGAAGGTTAAGTTTGCACTGATTGGCCACTCCGCCATGCACCAAAGCTTCACTCACACTCTTATACGAATCGGTAAGATCCACGTATTTGCCAACCACGCCGATATTGACTGAACCCTGACGAGGACGCGAGATGGAATCTACAATTTCTGTCCACTTTTCAAGGCTCTTGGCTTTACTCTCTAACCGTAACTTCTGGCATATCTTCTCGTCTAACTTCTGTTTGAATAAAAGCAACGGCACTTCGTAAATGCTAGAAACGTCTTGGGCAGTGATCACATGATCTGCACGCACGTTAGAGAAAAGGGCCAACTTATTTTTAATGTCCTCACCCAACGGACGATCACTTCGGCACATGAGAAAGTCGGGCTGGATCCCGATCTCACGCAATTTCTGCACGCTGTGTTGAGTGGGCTTAGTTTTTAGCTCTCCACTTACCGCTAGATAAGGCACTAAAGTGACATGCACAAAAAGTACGTTTTCATCGCCCACGTCAAAACGGAACTGGCGAATCGACTCTAGGAATGGAAGTGATTCGATATCGCCCACCGTGCCACCGATCTCAATGATCGCTAGGTCCTTACCCTTTGCCACCTTACGAATACGATCTTTGATTTCATCGGTGATATGCGGGATGACCTGAACGGTTCCTCCCAAATACTCCCCACGACGCTCCTTGGCGATCACGGTCTCGTAAATCTGACCAGCGGTGACGCTGTTCTCACGACGCAAATTCACATTGGTAAAACGCTCATAATGGCCTAAATCCAAATCCGTCTCGGCACCGTCCTCGGTAACAAAAACCTCTCCGTGCTGGAACGGATTCATCGTTCCCGGATCCACGTTCAAATAAGGATCCATTTTCATCAGCGTAATATTGAGACCCCGATTTTCTAAAAGGGCGCCTAATGACGCAGCCGTCAACCCTTTGCCCAGTGACGACAGGACGCCCCCAGTGACAAAAATATATTTTGTGGTCGAGGCTTTAGAGGACGCGCGTTTGGATTTCTTCGAAGAAGCTTTCATGGGGAAACCTCGGAATTTTGATGAATCTGAATGGAGCATAACTCTTTTTCTACAAGCCGGATATCCTCTGGACGATCAACCGCCCAGCGCGGGCCAATAACCTCTGTCACACCGATCCGAACGCCGTGTTCCAACGCCCGGAGTTGTTCTAGCCGCTCAGACTTTTCCAAGTCCGACTCTGGCCAGCCGCAGTAGTCAAAGAGAACACTTCGCCTAAAACCGTAAATGCCCACATGGCGCCAGTAATAACCGCTCAATAATGGGCCGATAGGGGCCCGGGAAAAATAAAGGGCCTCACCCTCTTTAGTAACGGCAACCTTAACGACGTCCGGATCGGCTACCGTAGAGAGATCGGTGCAGCGCCATGCCAAGGTGGTCATCCCCCACTTGGGATGCTTTTTCATCGACTGCACCAAAGCGTCAAGGTCCTCGGGTTTGGTCAAAGGCTCGTCGCCTTGAAGATTCACCACCACTTCGCAAGCGTGCTTGGAAGCTACGTGAGCAGCGCGCAAAGTGCCGTTGGCGAACTCACCCGTCAGCTCCACCGCTGCGCCAAATTCCTTGGCTATGGCCTCAATTTTTTTGCAATCGGTAGCGATGATGACTTGGTCGATCTCTTTTGATTGGGCAGCTGCCTCCCAAACCCATTGAATCATGGGCTTTCCCGCAATGAGCGCCAAAGGCTTATTGGGGAAACGGGTGGATGCAGTTCGTGCCGGGATTATCCCAAGGCTGAAGAGAGGCGCCATGGGAGTTCTTTATATTAGGAGCGACCCCGACATTCAATGGCAGGTTTAATGAATGTGATTTTAAATCAGAAGGGCCGGAACGGCCGGTCGCCAGGGTGCGGGCATGGCGACCGGCCCAATCTCCGGAACGAGGAGAACGAAATTTGAAAAAACCCTAGTAGGCAACCGACAAGCTGAAACCTCGGCAATTGTCGCGAATTAGCTTTAGCTTAGATAACTCCTCTCCTTCGCGACGGGTCGTGCACGATGAAAACTTAAAACCATGGATCTCTTCAAAAAGTTGTAAGGCTTCAGCCAGCTCATCGAAATAGGGAAGGAGCGCGCTTTGCACTCGAGGTCGGACGCTGGTTAGCCCTTCGTTTTCCAAAGCGTCGATGACACTCTGAAGCCAAGCCTCTTGCTCGGCATTCGTAGGGTTCAGCGTTTCTAAAACTTGTTCCCAGAATTTCATGATCGCTTCTTGAATGAAGCGCACGTGTGGCAGGGTTAAACCAATCTCGCTTTGCTCGTCTATGCCACAAACGTACTGCTTCGAGCCTCTATTGAAATCATGACACGCCTACGCCCAATCGCACAAGATGTTAAGATTCCTACACATTTCAGGAATTCTCCAGTGTTTTTGAGATGTTAAGACTTTGTGAAGAAATCAGCAAAAACAAGGTACCAATTTAATTTGGAAGAAATAGAGTGGAAAGGCTGAAAATCCAATCCTGTGGCGGTTTTTGAAGGGGTTAACGTGAGTAAAAATATTAATTTTATTGGCCTTTTTGGGGTTCTGCTCTCTGTTTTCATGGGAGCAACGGCGTTTGCTGGGCTTTGCTCGATGGACAAGACAGTCCCTGGTTTACCGAAGGCCAGCTGCCAAATGCCTTCGTGCCCTGCTGGAATTGACTGCCAACCGCCCGAAATCGACCGAAATAGTGCAAAGGCTGTTTACGGAGAACCACTGATCCGTTGGCAGGACATCTGCTCCGAACCCCTTCTGGCAAACGGCCCCTGTTGGGAAGTCTTCCTAGATTTCAAAATGGAGTTTGATGCGAAAGACGCTTCGGGAATTGCATCCGTTGGGGCTAACCTCGCTCAGGAAGTTTCTGCCCGGCGGATTTTTAAAAAATTCATGGCTTCGGTGACAACAAAAGGGGCCTCAGGGAAATGGGAAATGCAGGGAACAATGACTGCCCACGTTCCGCCTGGGCAGCGATTAGACGTAGACGTCTACGAACTCTGCGCACGGGACACACACGGGAACGAGTCCTGCGCATTGCCATTTCGAAGACAGGAGCTTTCTTTAGACGGCTCCGCTACCGAGTTCGATGCACGCGCTCTCAATCTTGACTCCAGGAGCATCGGAAACGAGCGAGAAAAGACACCTTTTCGTCGCATGACTTTAGAAGAGATGCGTAAAATGCGCGGCGCGTCCAACCCCAGTACCCCGACCATCGAGCGAATCAGAAATGGCAACTAAAACCGTTTTGGGCCCTCGTCACTGCTTATGCTAAAATAAAACATGGCCCGACAGATCTTTGGGCTCCATTTCCTGACATCCCTTACCTTCGCATTCGTGTAATTGCCTTTTTCATTTAGAGGCAGAACCTTCGTTGACTCCACTAATTATGGATCCCAGAGCGCAACAGGAAATCCTGATAGATTCGCAACCACTCTCGCCCTGGCGTTTATTGCCGGATATTTATCGATACCGCGATCTACTTTTTGTAATTGCTCAACGTGAGATTCAGGTTCGTTATTCACAAACTGTTTTGGGGGTGGTTTGGGCCCTGCTTCAACCTCTGGGCAGCATGGTTCTAGCTTGGTTTGTCTTTGGAAGGATTGCCAAAATCGGAAGTCCCGACGCGCCATACCCTCTGTTCTGTTTGATCGGCACTCAGCTTTGGACTTTTTTCTCAGGCAGTTTTGCTAATGCTAGCCAAAGCATCACCAGCCATAGCACGATCATTGGAAAACTCTACTTCCCTAGAATCATTCTCCCCTTTGGAATGGTGCTTGCTGCAACCATGGATTTGCTGATCAGCCTTACTTTTTTAGAAATCTGTCTTTTGTGGTTTGGTTATTACCCGACACTTCTTCAAATTGCCGTGGTTCCCCCGCTTCTGTTAGGTATGGTGCTCTTTACCTCAGGAGCTGGCGTTTTGGGCGCCGCTCTCTGTTCGCGCTATAGAGACCTGAGGCATGTCATCCCCTTTTTAATTCAGATGGGTTTTTTCGTTACGCCGATCGTATACAGCTCCAGTTTCATACCAGAACAATACCGCATGCTCTACCAGTTCAATCCCCTATGCGGTTATATTGAATCGCTTCGCGCTTTGGCTTTTCACAAACCAGTTCCCTGGGAATCATTAGCCATTGCCCTTATTATTTCCTTCGCGATCTGGGTAGCCGGTGTGTTTCTCTTTCAAAAGATTGAACACACGATGGCCGACACGCTGTAATTATTTTTTCTCAGATTTTTTCTAGCGAGATGCTTCACTCATGAGCTCACCTGTCATAATCGTCGACTCCGTCAGCAAGATATATCGGCCAAGATCCGACAGTTATCAGACGTTGCGCCAGTCTGCCATGGCTCTTTTTTCACGAAGAAAACGGATAAAAGAGACTCAGCGTCTTGCGGAAGTGGTTGCGCTCCAAAACATTTCGTTCAAGATCGAACCCGGCGAAATCGTCGGTATCATTGGAAACAACGGAGCAGGAAAGTCCACCCTTCTTAAATTACTTTCCCGCGTGTCTCCTCCCTCAGACGGCACCATCCGATTAAAAGGTCGGGTTGGCTCATTGCTGGAAGTGGGTACAGGATTCCATCCTGAGTTAACCGGAAGGCAGAATATTTTTCTCAACGGAACGCTTCTTGGTATGCGCCGCTTTGAGATAGAAAAAAAGTTTGAAGAAATTGTGGATTTTTCTGAGGTTCGCGCGTTTCTTGACCTCCCGGTAAAATTTTATTCTTCCGGTATGTATATGCGCCTTGCGTTTGCCGTAGCGGCCCATCTGGAACCAGAGATACTCATCATCGATGAGATTCTCGCTGTTGGTGACGCCGCCTTTCAGCAAAAGTGCATTAAAAAGGTAAAAGAGAGCGGCGGCATGGGTGGAACCATTATTTTTGTCAGTCACCACCTAAATGTGGTCACTTCCTTATGTTCCCGAGCCATATATCTTGACCGTGGTGAGGTTGTTGCCGATGGACCAGTGGGCCCCACGGTAAACCGCTATTTAGAAACCATGGAATTTGCTCATGACACCCGGTTGTGGGAGGGGAACGAGGGCGATGACCAACTCAGGCTGGTACGCACGGAACTCATCACAGATGCGGAAAATGCCACCTTAGACACTTCAGATAGCCTCCTTTTCCGCTTTGACGTGGAAGTCCTGCGCCCCACTTCCGGACTAAATCTGAATATAAAAATTTGGTCTTCGTCTGAGAGAATGCTGGCCTATTCCGCCTATGACGACAGAGAGTCTGGCCCACCCATCGAGTTTCCCCCTGGACTTTACTCCTGGCAGGTGCGGATTCCAGGAGACACTTTTGCCACCGGCTCCTATGTCATCCGTCCGTCCTTAAGCGTTGCGCACCGTAAAAGGGTAGTCGAAGATAAAGGTAATTTGCGGTTCACTTTGGTGAATGCCAAAGGCATTGGCCGCCGCTACGTAAACCCCTTTGAGGGAGTTTTTCGTCCCTCCTGGCGCTGGGATAACGTGACGCAAACACAAATTCAATCGCTCGAAAAAAAGTCGGCCTAATGGAAAACCTATCTGCTAACCCACCGAGGCTTCACCGTGAATATGATCTCTCATAAAAGAAAGATGCCCGATCTCACTATTTCCCCCATCTTCTCTGTCTTGCTCTTTGCCTTAGTGACCAGCTGCGCCTCGACCCAGCTCAAAAGATTAGAGGAAACGATGGACCCAATGGTCGGAGTGGCCAAACGTACCGACGTTGAAAAGTCCTTGGGTAGCCCAGAACAATGCTCAACTCAAAAAGGCATGACGCGATGCGAATACCGCACCCAGATTGCCCGTAATGAACCGGTTCCCTCCGCCCATAAAAAAGAGCCTGGCTTTGGCCCAGATCTCTCTCCCTATGAGTTTTTCGACGTGCTTGAAGCGTTTTACGATGACACGGGGCTGCTTCGTGACTGGCATCCTCTTTCTGTTAAACCTTAAAACTTCCTCTAACCTGCTCAACTTAATTGGGAAAAGTCCCGAAACGTCTAAGAGTCTTTGACTCTTAGAACTCCACATTCAAGCTTCGCTTGAGATAGGCGTCCATGCCTTCGCTTCCATCCACAATTGATCTCGTAGTGCCCAGCGCACTTTCGGAGACCGTGAACGATCTTAAATCACCGTTTCGCGTAATCTCCTTTTCCAAAACTACAGAGCTCGTGAGAATTTTGGAATTGCGGCGAGAAGAGTCGACTCCTTGGATTTGGATTGTTTCTGATAGCGATCTGGACGAGAAAGTTCTGTCTGGTTCCTGGAGAGAAGAAGCCCAACAGGACCACCGCGGCGGCGTCATTATCTTAAGCGGCAAGGTTGAAACCACCATCGAAAAATGGGGAAAGAAAATTCCCATCCTCGACGTAACTACCGAAAAAGAATTTAAGGCGAATTATGCATCACTCTTGCTGCGAGCGGCCTTTCAATTAGAACGATGGAGTAAGATTCGAACTCACTCCTCAAGTCCTTACTCACTCAAGCGGCTAAACGAGATTTTTTTGATGCTTTCGGCGGAACGTGACCCGCTTCAACTACTAGCTACCTGCCTTAGAGAGTCGATTGCCATGACTTCGGCCACGGCTGGAATTCTGTATCAGATTGAAGAGCTCGATGGGGAGCTGACTTTTATTCGTCGTTTTACTGGTTACTCAGGCACTAACCCAACCACCGAGGCGCGCTCGCTAAAAATCATCGAAAACAGTCTCTGCGGTTATGCCACCTTGACGGCTAAGCCCCTAGTCACTTCTGATGTGTCTAGGCTAAAATCACTCTCCGTCCCCACTTTTAATAGAAATATTGATTTTAGCGAGACGGATGACATTCACTCGTTACTAACAGTTCCCTTTCGCAATCGCAGAAACGAAAACATAGCCGTCATCCAGTTAGTCAATAAGGTCCATCAAGGTGACGTCACTTCATTTGATAATGAAGATGAAAACCTGGTGGCGTCTTTGGGAACCCAAACTGCCACCTGCCTTGAAACGGTAGAGCTTTATGAAGACGTGCAGAGACTTTTCGACGGGTTCGTAAAAGCCTCAATTAGTGCGATTGAATCCAGAGATCCCAGCACAGGAGGTCACTCTGAACGAGTGGCTCGACTTTGCGTGGCACTGGCAAGAGTTACCACAGAGTGCGAAACAGGTATTTATCGGTCGGTTCGCTTTCGCGAAGAGGAGATGAGGGAACTGGAATATGCAGCCCTTCTTCATGATTTTGGAAAGATTGGGGTCCGAGAAGAGGTGCTGGTTAAAGCCAAAAAATTATACCCTCATCAAATCGGTCAGATTCAAGAGCGAATTCGCCTTGCACGCGCGGTAGCTCAGATCCAAATGTTCCAAAGGGGCAACGGTAAGGAGACCCGAAAAGCGGACGATGAGTATAAAAAAAGGCTGAATGAACTGGAGACTTTTTGGGCGCTGATTCAAAAGCTCAACGAGCCTGGGGTTGCATTGAGTCCAGATGACTACCGGATGCTTAACCGAATTCGGGCTGAGCTGCTTCCCTTGGAAGGAACTTCTATTCCACTGCTGAGCACCGAAGAATACGAAGCCCTTTCGATCGAAAGTGGGTCGCTTACCGAATCAGAACGTCTTGAGATTGAGTCCCACGTTCGGCACACGTATCAATATTTGAAGATGATTCCCTGGACGAAAGATTTCCGGCACCTCACAGAGATAGCCTACTGCCATCACGAAAAGTTGGATGGAACCGGATATCCTCGGGGACTTCTTTCCCACGAAATTCCCCTTCAATCAAAAATCATGACCATTGCAGATATCTATGACGCTCTAACCTCCGCTGACCGTTGGTATAAAGAGGCGCTGCCGGTGGAAAAGGCGATTGCTATCCTTCACGCCGAGGTGGCCGAAGGAAAGATCGATCCTGTACTCTTTGAGCTCTTTACGGAAAAGAAGCTCTACCTGCTAACGCAAAGCGACTTAAATCGGGGTTATGGCACCTGAGTTATTTAGGCCGAATCGCGAACTTAAAAAAAGACTCCACCAACGAATGGCCAAAATCTAAGTCCCCGGGCTGGGTAGGCACATTGCCGTTCACGCTGACCGTCTCTGGGTGGGTCTGTAGGGACCAAATGGGTTTCGTATGGTGCTCCAGCCCCTCAATGGCCACCTCTGAGCTCGTGGCAAGCACCCTCATCTCCTTGGGAGCGATTAAAACTACTTCCTCATGCGAGTAATAAAGGCGGCCGTGGGTAGGCGTCTCTTGGAGTCGGTTGGGTTGAAACTCTACCTTTCGAAAACCCACCCTTTTAGCGTTATCGGGAAAGGCAAAACCGACCTTTCCCCCCAAAATATGGGCAATAAGTTGATGGCCGTAGCAGATTCCAAACGTGGGAACTGATTCCTGCCACCGAGCGTGAAGCCAACTCTCTAGTTCCTGCTGCCAGACGAGGTTTTGGTGAACGCTGGCCCGGCTACCTAGAACAATAATTCCCGCTAACCCTTTAGTTTCCTCCCCTCGCAGTGAGGCCGTACCAAACAATGCAGGAAGATGGAAAGTAAGAGGCAAGGGGCTGGCTCGCACCATGCGATTAAATGCCCCGAGTTCTGGCGTTACCACTGCAGGATCAATGATGGCGATATGACGTCGTGACATAGTTCGATAATTTTAATCGGGGTCGCTACGAAGGGAAACTGCCAACTGGCGATGCGCCTAATGCCATAAAATTGACTTACTCCATTGATCAGTTAAAATTTATCTAACGGCTCTGTGATTTTCTTTGCCCGAATCTTTCGCACACAACGCATAAAACTTAAAGATTAAGAACGGATTAGACTCTGTAGATGAGAAAGCTACTCTATTTCGAGCCTGACTCTACAGTGCTGGCACAGCACCAGCCTGCGCTCGAGCGGCATCATTATCTTGTAGCTGCCTTCAGCAACAAAGAAGATGCCCTACAATACCTTAGGTGTAATGCAATCGGTATCTGTGTTTGGGCTCGAACGGACCAAGAGTCCTCGGCGGTGCACGAGTTAAAAAAAATTCGCCCTGAACTTCCTATTGTGATTTCAGAGCCTACCGGCTTAGCCGCTTTGGTAGTCTCGGAGATGCGCGCCGGAGCCAGTGATTTTTGGCATCGCAACAGCGATAGTGGAAGTTTGATAAAAATTCTTGAGGAGACGTGGCGACGCTGCCACGTCGGTCCTGCCGATTCCGAGCTAGCGGTCCATTTTCCCCAGATCGTGGGTCGCCACCCCCGAATGCTCGAGATCATGCGCACCATTTGGAATCTCCAGAACTCAGACGCCACCGTGCTTATCACCGGCGAGAGTGGTACCGGCAAAGAGGTAGTGGCCCAAGCGATCCACTCCTTGAGTCCCCGACGTAAACAAACTTTAAAACCCGTAAACTGCGGCGCTATCCCCCCCACTCTCCTCGAAAGCGAACTCTTTGGGCACGTCAAAGGAGCTTTCACCGGAGCCACCCAAAATCGCCAGGGACACTTTCAATCGGCCGGCCAGGGAACGCTCTTTCTTGATGAGATTGGAGACCTTCCCTTCGATCTTCAAGCCAAAATACTCCGCGCCATTCAAAGCCGCCTTTTCGAACCCGTCGGCAGTCCTCATAGTATCGAGTTGCAAGCCCGCATTATTGCCGCTACCAACCAAGATTTGACCAAAGCCGTCGCTGAGAAAAAATTTCGAGAGGATCTCTTCTATCGTTTAAACGTGATTCCTATCCACGTTCCGCCGCTACGGGAGAGAAAGAGCGACCTACCTTTTTTGATTTCAAGTTTCATTCAAAAGTTCAGCCTTCAGTGCCAAAAGCCGTTCCATGGCATCTCTGAAGAAGCCATGAGAATACTGGTTGGCTATCAATGGCCGGGCAATGTCCGCGAGCTGGAAAACATGATGGAGCGGGTTATGGTTCTAAAAGGGCACGACGGAATCATCGAGCCGGTGGATCTTCCCATAGACCATTTCCAACGCATCTATCTCGATCGCTATCTCTCCGACATCGATCTTCCGGTCGAAGGGCTCGATCTCAATCAAATTGTTTGGAATATTGAACGGGATCTTATTTTACAGGCCCTCAAACGCACTTCGGGCAATAAGAACCGCGCCGCCGAGCTTCTTAAGCTCAACCGCACTACCCTCGTAGAAAAGATTAAGCGCAAAGGCTTAAAGATTCTCGCCGCCTAATTCAATTTGTAGATTACAAACGACCGTCGTTGCCAGACAAGGAAGCTACTTCTTTTTCTCAACGTCTTTTTTCTCTAATCCCGACTCCGTAAACGACCGCATCAAGTATTTTAGTACCGTGCTTCGTTGAGCCCCGCCCGTCATCGTTTTGATGTCTTCGTAAACGGTGGGGTCATTCACCAGAAGGCCTAGACTGCCTTCCCCCTGATCGATTTTACGCAATATTTCGTTAAGATGGCCCATCGCCTCACTTAACCGAATGCCGCTTTTCCCATAAATCATCTCGTGTACCATGCCACGCTCTTTTTTAGCATCACCGGTAAGCGTGCTGAGGTTTTGCGATAGCAAGTTGAGATTATGGATTAAAGCCTCTACCTCGCCGCCTTTTTCAAACTGCCTTTTTACGTTATCAACCAGCATTCCCCCCTTTGAAAAAATATCCTGCTCTTCCTCAACCACAATTTCAGAACTTGCAGGCAATTCTGGCTCCGTTGGGGTTCCAATGGTGAGTTCAATGTATTTATCTCCGAGCACCCCCTGCGTTTTTACCGAGGCTCGGGAATCCTTGCGTACTTTATTTTTCATCCCCTTATCGATCGCTAGATCCACGATCAGTTGCTTAGGATTGTCTGCCGCAATCGTAATGTCCTTGACCACCCCGACCCGAAGTCCCGCCAGCGAAACTTCAGAACCGTAATGGAGCCCCTTTACATGTTCGAATCTAGCTTTGAGATTGTATTTTGCGCTGAAGATACCGTCGCCGCCGGCGATGTTGAAGATGACAAAAATGAATCCAAAAAACACCACTGTAACAAACACACCTACAATAATCTGATTAGCTATCTTCTTGTCCATTACATGGTCTCCCCATGGATAAACGATGAAACCACAGGATCTTTGCTTTCCCTGATCTCGTCCACCGTTCCCAGTGCTCTAATAATTCCATCCTTCAAAAAAGCCACGCGGTCAGTAACCTGAAAGATGCTCGACATGTCATGGGTAACAAGAACAGAGGTCACTCCACGCTTTTTGAGTTGAAGTATAATCTTTAAAATCTGTTTTGTATTATACGGGTCCAAGCCCGTGGTAGGTTCATCGTAGAGGATTATTTCTGGCTCCATAATAATACTCCGAGCCACTCCCACCCGGCGGGCCATTCCCCCGCTAAGGTCTGAGGGCATCAGCTGTTCCGTCCCGTCCAAACCAACCATCTTCAGTGTCGCGCTTACCTTTGTTTGAACTTCTTCCTCAGAGAGCTTGGTATGCTCACGCAAAGGATAAGCCAGATTCTCAGCGACGGTGTAGCTGTCAAAAAGGGCCCCGTACTGAAAAACATACGCTATCTTTTTTCTCACCTCGACAAACTTATCTTCGCTTAACGTTGCAATGTTTTTACCGTCGAAAATGATCTCACCGCTGTCTGGGGTATCAAGGCCTACGAAGGATCGTAGTAAAACGCTTTTTCCAGAACCACTTCCGCCCATCAAGGTCATCACTTCCCCACGACGGATGTCGAGATTGATGCCGTCATGAACCATCTTCTGGCCGTACTTCTTTTTTACATTTCGTACGGAGATGATGGCTTGGGGACTTTCGATTTCTTTGTCCTGAGGTGCCATTAAATTTTAACCCACTGTTCCAGCAGCCAGAAGAACTTAGTCAGAACGAAATCGGTTAACGTAATCAAAATCGATGCCGTGACTACCGCCTTAGTTGTCGAAGCTCCGACTCCCTGGGTTCCTCCCGTCGTATTGAGCCCGTAGTAGCATCCGGTGATGGCGATAAAAAAACCAAAAAAGAAGGTTTTTCCAATACCGACCAAAAAATCTCCCATGCCCAGAGCGGCAACAGATTCGTGAAAATAAAATTCCGTCGGAATGTTGAGTTCGAGATAACTAAGATACATCCCCCCATAGATTCCAACGATATCGGCAATAACGGTACAAAAGGGGGCGATAAGAATCATCGCCAACACTCGCGGAATCACTAGTCGTTGAATAGGGTCAGTGCCAAGGGCACGAATCGCGTCCACCTGTTGGGTCACATTCATCGATCCGATTTCAGAGGCTATGCCTGAGGCGACTCGGGCCGCCAGCATTAAGCAGGTCAAGACCGGCCCCAGTTCTCGCATGATGGAAAGGCCAACCACCTTGGGAACGTAGAGTTTACCGCCAAATCGTTCTAGTCCATGCCCGAATTGCAAAGACATCACCATTCCCGTCGACAATGCGGTGATTGAGGTTAAGGAAAGTGACTTAACTCCTAGTTGGTACAACTGTTCGATAAAGAGATGGAAGTAAAACGGTGGCTTTATCAGGCGCCTAAAAAAAGTCCTCGTAAGGGCCACGGCTCCGCCGAGGAACTCCATAAAATGGAGCAACGCCCGTAGGGAGCGTTGGCTAGTGTGCCCCAATAATTGTTTCGTCCGTTCCATAATGAAGGCCCTTTGCCATTTGAATCAGTTGTCTTTGCTCTTCCTGCGTGATCTCGTTTTTTCCAATATGTATCACGTCGAAAAGACATTCCTGTTTACGAACCAGAACCACAGTCAAAAAAAGCTCGGCCCCGTTTTCTTTGGCCTTCGCACGCGTCACTAACCCCTCGCCACCAGTGATGGGGAGGGGCTCTTGCGCAAGAATCCGAAGGTTATGGTTTCCTATGAGCAGCTGTTTGGCCATTACCGTCAACGGAGCCTTTACCCAACGGCGGCACGACGAAGTCACGGCCACTCGACTGCCAGAAGGTAACTCAAAGGCGCGATCCGCCTCCTTGTTTTTTGAAGCACGCCACTCTTTGGGGGCGTTCAGCTCGTAGTCATCGGCGCGAATGCCCT
>JAYVQZ010000346.1:0-21933 GCA_043776735.1 Deltaproteobacteria bacterium
TCGGATTTAATGTTAAACCCGGCAACCGCGTGGACCTGGCGGCCCATTTCGAATACAAGGCGGCGGGCATCTCCATTTCTGAAGTCAAAGTTTTCATGCAGGACATTCTTGTCCTGGCCAGTGGGCGAACGATCCAAAATGATCCACCCAAGGCCGTGGACCAAGAATTAATTCGTAATGCGGTAGTGTCGCAAAACCTAAAAGATCCCAGAGAAGCTGAAGAGACCCTCAACCACGCCAAACAGGAATCGAATTTTAATACGGTCACGTTAGAAGTGACGCCAAACCAAGCTCAGATCATTATCTACGTGCTCACCGTATTTGGTGACTCTATCAATCTTATGCTCCGCCATGCCGACGACCGGCAACTAGCTCGAGCTGGAACCACCAATTTAATTCAGATTATGGGCCCCGACTCTTTTATGGTCAGGGGACGAAAGTTGCCTCCGCCGCGCGCAGTACCACGGGCGAAGTTTTTCGACTACTTAGGTGGCGAAAGATCTCCGGTGGTCCAATGAGGTTATGGTGGACATAGAAGTAAAGAAAACTTGGTTTAAACGCAGTTCATTGACCTGGGCGATTCTTTGCCTTGTGTTACTGGCATCGGCAAATGTCATCGCTCTCGATGAAGACGAAAAGGAAAAAGAGGACAAGATCGAGCCGGTTAAGGTTATCAAAGGGAGGGAGAAGACCCTAACCATCCCTTTGGGCATTTCAAAAACATTGGAATTTAACTTTGAAATTGGTCCCGTTTACCTGACGGACGCCGGCGTTGTTTCCTTTCAGCGCGTTCAAGATGGGTCGGACAAGATTAAAAAGCTTTTGATGATCCCTAAGAATTCCGGCACGACGGACATGACGATCTTTGATGCCAGCGGGGCCCCGCGAATTACTTACCTCGTCCGTGTGACACGCGAAGATTTGGGACAGGTCATGGCCCAACTCGAGGAGCTAATGGGTGACATTGAGGGGCTTAAAGTAAAAACCCTTGGTGGAACGATTATCTTGGACGGCGAGATTTTATTGCCCAGAGACATGATTCGAATCTTCCGTGTGCTTGATGCGGTTAAGGATCGGGACCAGAAAAAGAAAGAGGTTCCCATCCGAAATCTTACCACCATCAGTAAGCTGACCATGAATATTCTGGCCGAACGAATTGAGAGAGAAATTGGCTCTCCAGAGATCACCTCACGGGTAGTAAATAACAATATTTTTCTAGAGGGAACGGCAGAAGGCCCCTTTGAGGCTGATCGCGCCATTGAAATTGCTCGCACCTATTTACCAGAAGTCTTTGCCGAAAAGACTAAGGGTGAGGGCGGCGAAGTAAAGCCCAAAAGTGTGGGGGGCATTGGTGGCGGTATTCCTGGAATCGTAGATCTGTTAAGACTTCGTCCTCCTACGGCAAGCCCACCCCCTCAGGACATCAAGGTCACCATGAATTTTGTGGAGCTGAGTAACGACTATTCCAAAGCCTTCAGTTTCGAATGGCGCCCGTTGGGAAGCGACACTAGCACGGTGAAGTATGACACCAGTTTGGGTGAGCTCAGTGCCAACTTAGTGGCCACGGTAAGCTCACTCCTACCGAAATTGGTCACAGCGCGCGACCACGGTCATGCCCGAATTTTGAAACAGCAGCAGATCATTGTGAAGGATAGGGGAGACCCAGCCATCGTAGATAGCACACTCACCATCTACAGTCGGGTCATCGACGAAAAAGGAAACTCCTCCTTTGCGCCGATCGATATTAGAAACCGAACGGTGGTGAAGGCGGCGACCCTTGCCGGAAGCGACAGTATTGAACTGGGCCTTCAAATCGAGCTTGCTGCACCATTAAATGCGCCGGCTGGCAACAGCCCCCCTGCGGTGGCAAAAAATATTATGCAGACCCAGGTGATTATAAAAAACGGGGACTCGGCGGCTTTGGGCGGAAATGCGGTGGACCAAAGTTTGTCGAGCTATAACAAGAACCCCAGTTCAGGTGGGGGAGCCCAGGCGGCCAACAGCACTCCTTTGTTCAATCTTCAGAGGGCAAAGAGTTTTGTTCGGAATAAGACTCAATACATCATCTTTGTAACTCCCGAAGTGATTCGCACGGCGAGTGCAGCCACCGAAGACATGACTCGCAAGTTCCGATTGAATGCGGGTGAGCGGTAAGTGGCTAACTCTCACGTCATAGCGGTGGTGGGTGGAAAGGGCGGAGTGGGCAAATCTACGTTCGCTGTGAACTACGCGATTGCCACCGCCGTCGATTCCAAGGCGAAAGTGCTCTTGCTCGATCTAGACGCCAAAGCTGCGGGCGACCTGGGAATGTTACTGGGAATTAAACCCAAGAGGAGCATTGCCGAATTGGGCGCCCACGGGGGCCGAATTGATGCCAACGGCATGATGTCTTATGCCTCCCCTCACCCCTCTGGAATCCATTACATGCCGGGAACATTAGATGAGTCTGGCGCCATAGATCCCGATTTGGTGGCAAAGGCCTTAGGCCACGCCATGAATTTTTATCATGTCATTATTGTCGATTTGGGATCGGACGTAGATGCCCAGGCGGTAAAAGTATTTGAGCAGGCCTCACTGATTTATGTCCTGACCAATCCTGAGATTTTAGTATTGCACCATACCAAACGAGTGGTGGAGAAGATTCAAAATCTACTTTTCCCGCCCGATATGATCAAGCTCGTGCTCAATCGATTTTCTCCCAAAAAGGGAATTTTGCCTCAGATGGTGCAGAATAATCTTAAGAAACAGATTCTCGCCGTCATCCCCGAGGACGAGATGACTACCGTCACCTCAATGACGAAGGCTCAGCCTTTTGTGATTTCCGCACCCCGCACTGAGATCACTCAGGCCTATTTCAATTTGGTTCGCACTATTTCTTCTCAACAAATTTTAGAGAAACTAGCGGGCCTTAAAAAGCCCAGCGATGCTATGGCCCGCCTTTCCGGCAACCGGAGCGCGGGAGCGGCGGCGCTCGCCAAGAAGGACGTCGCGCCCAGTTCTATCGTTTTTGATCGCAGTCAGATGAAAGACGAAAAGCCTAGCGATCCGTGGTCGGCTCTTAAACAGCGATGTCATAAAGCTCTAATCGACACCATGGATTTAAAAAAGGTGGACACTGAAACTGGAAATGACCCCAAGAAGAAGGCGGTTTTGCGAGAGAAGACCAAGACGGTGGTTGTAGAGCTTTTGGATAAAGAAGACCACCCCTTCCGCTCTCGAGAAGAAATTCAGCGATTGGTGAAAGAAATTCTCGATGAGGCCTTAGAGCTTGGCCCCATTCAGGATTTGCTTATGGACGACAGCGTAAATGAGATCATGGTGAATCGAAAAGACCAGATCTATGTCGAGCGCAATGGAAAGCTCGTGCTATCGGGAGCTACGTTTTCTGGTACCGCCCAACTTTTATCAGTTATCGAGCGTATCGTTGCCCCTCTGGGTCGTCGCATTGATGAGAAAACGCCCTACGTAGATGCCCGTCTTCCCGACGGCTCCCGGGTTCATGCGATTATCCCCCCTTTGGCTATTCAAGGGCCGATGATAACGATCCGGAAATTTTCCAAACATAAGCTGGGCTATAAAGATTTGGTGAAGTATGGATCGATGACCGAGGAGATGGCGGACTTTTTGCGGTCATGTATCGAAGCCCGACTTAACATCGTTATTTCCGGCGGCACGGGGTCTGGAAAAACGACGCTGCTTAACGTGCTGGCTTCGTTCATTCCCCCAGGCGAACGTATCATCACCGTAGAAGATTCAGCGGAGCTGCAATTGAGCCAAGACCACTGGGGGCGACTGGAAACTCGACCGGCCAATATTGAAGGCAAAGGCGAAGTTTCCATTCGTGAATTGGTCCGAAACACACTTCGTATGCGACCTGATCGGATTATCATTGGAGAGTGTCGGGCGGGTGAGGCGCTAGACATGTTGCAGGCGATGAATACCGGACATGACGGGAGTATGACAACGGTTCATTCCAATTCGCCCCGCGATGCGATCGCCCGTATGGAAACTCTGGTGATGATGGCCGGTATGGATCTTCCTGCCAAAGCGATTCGGGAACAGATTGCCTCCGCCGTGAACCTAGTCGTGCAGCAAACGCGACTTTCTGATGGCAGCCGCAAGGTAATCAGTATCACTGAGCTCATTGGCATGCAGGGGGACGTGGTTACCATGCAGGAGATCTTTGGATTTCGTAAAGTAGGCATGGATAAGAACCGTAAGGTCATGGGAAAGTTTGTTGCTACTGGCTTTATACCTAAGTTTATCGACGAGCTTGAACAGCAGGGCATTAAGATCCCGCGTGGAATTTTCTCGGTTAGCTAGAGAGGAGTCAATGGACCGAATTTTGGCATTATTTCCCTCTCCCCTTTGGAAGCTGATTGCGATCGGATGGGTGGGGTCTGTCCTTTTGATTGGCCTGTTGATCAATGGCGACAAACTTTATGGTTGGGTCGGGTCCAAAGTGATCGATGAGCGTGACTGGATGGTGGCCAAACTCGATCTCATGTTTTACGAGATCTCTCCTGAACTTTGCCTGCGCTACTATACCTTCTATCTGGTGGGCACCTTTCTCTTGGGAGTGCTACTTCTGTGGCCATCGGTTGGGGCTGGATTTTGTTTTGGAACCTTTTTTGTCATCGTCTCTTGGCGATTGCCCTCGCGTACGATCAATATATTGCACAAGATGCGAACGACTAAGTTTGTCCATCAGATGGTGGACGGCCTTTCCTTAATGTCGAATGCCATGCGCTCTGGGCTAAACGTCCCTCAGGCGCTACAGCTTTGCTCGGATGAATTGGCCAATCCCCTCTCACAGGAATTTATTCTCGTCCTATCTCAGAATAAAATCGGAACTACGTTAGAAGAAGCCTTGGGCAATCTTGCGGTTAGAATGCCTCATGATGATATTGAGATGTTTACTACCAGCGTTAACATTCTCAAAGAGACCGGCGGAAATTTGGCCGAAACTTTTGAAACAATTGCCTATACGATTCGAGAACGTATAAAGGTGGAGTCAAAGATCTCTGCAATGACCGCCCAGGGAGTCATGCAAGGAGTTATCGTAGTCTTGATGCCCTTCGTATTAGGCGGGTTACTCTACGCCATCGATCCCGAACGAATCGGCCCCATGTTTACTACGGTCCCTGGCTGGGTCCTGCTCACCATCATGATGACCCTACAAGCGGTGGGCGCGTTCACCATCTGGAAGATTGTCCAAGTAAAAGTCTAACCGACGGGACGCGGCATCTATACCACGTGGCTGCTCGCGGTTCTCTCAATATCCATTTGTTCCCCCTCCTTTGCCAAACCTAACCGCTGTTTTGTCTTAGTACGCCAGCTTTCTCAAGTGAAACGGGAATACGAGGCATGGGTCTCATGAATCTTCACAGCTAATTCGCCACGGACAGTCAGATAAAAGAAGAATGGCGGCACGAACACGACAGCGTCTTGTTGATGATTCATTCAAACATTCGCTCGTACATGGCGGAGAATATTCGATAGGCAAAAGAAAGAAGTTTCGCCCTTTTAACACCAGAAAGCCAATTCACCTTACGCTCAGATCTTCGTATGCTGTGGGAAGTTACTCTTTTCGCACAAAGAAGAACGAGGCTTTTATATCAAAACTCATTACAAGCTTAAGCCGTAAGTGGGGCATTAGGATTTATAATCATTCCATCAATTGCAATCACCTTCACTTCAATCTTAGGGCATATACCCGGCGAGGGTTTCAAAATTTCCTTAGAGTGCTGAGCGCTCAAGTGGCTACCTTTGTCACTGGCGCAAAAAAGGGAAAACCTTTTGGGAAACGGTTTTTTGATTTGCCAGCCTTTACCCGCATTGGAGAATGGGGAAAGCCCTTTAAAACTATTACTGATTACGTGGTTCAAAACGTGCGGGAAGCTAGTGGACTGGTTCCTTACCAGCCAAGAAAGCCGAGGCGAGGTGCCACACTGGTAAGACAATGCCTTTGGGAATGAATAGAGGACTGCCTCCCGGCCTCGCTCTCGTTTGGTTATATTAATTTAAGTTGAAGACGGATACCCACCGTTCGTGGCCGGTCGCCGCTCGGGACGTTCTAGAAGGCACTTTCGCCGAACGACTCCAAACGCCTAGAAAGCAAACCCGCCCCCTAACAGCGAAAGCGGACTGCGCAAAAGACATCCTACGTCGGCAAAGCCAACTCGGTACTGGTACCTAAAAAATGTGCCCAGTGATGAGGCCATACGCCTGACAGATCAATTCCAGCCGTTCACGCCCACTATTTCCGGTATAATTTCCAGATGACTTCCCCCACTTTTCGACGCGTCTTGGCGTTGGCTCTTTTCCTTTTGGTAAGCCGGTCTTTTGGGCTTGCGGTAAACCGCTTAAACGGAAGTGCCACGCTTATCTACATCGATTTTAGCATCCCAGGGAAAATCGTCCCTTTGGAGCTGGTCCGAAGTTACAACACCCTCACTGCCCTTAATGAAGTGAACGGATGGAACGGGGCGTTTGGTTGGGGATGGACCTCGCCCTTCGAAACCACTTTGACCGTTACGCCAGAACGGCATGTAATTTTACGAGATGGACAATCAGGAAACACCGTTCTTTTTAAACCAACCAAAGAAGATCCCAAAGTGCGTCAGGCCTATTTTGAAGCCGTCCGCCAAGCCTATTTCGAAAGGACCTTGAGTCGGAAAATGACGCCAGAGGAAAATCGTAAACTAGTATTGCCCCAAAAGATGGCGATGCGGTTAAAAACAGAACCGGAATTCCGTTCTGAGATTGCGGTGAAGTTTAATCTATCTACGCCCGTTCCCAAAGGTGAGGTGCTAGTCAATTCCGAGTACGGCTTTCAAACATTGCAGTTTAAAAATAACCAGTGGCTACGGGAAAAAGACGGCATCTCTCAGTTTTTTGATCCTCAAGGACGAATGACCAAGCAACAAGATCGCAGCGGATTCTTCCTCGATTTTAAGTATGAGAAGGGGGCTAAAGGAAAATTGGCGGAGATTAGTGACGCCGATCGCTCGATGAGCTTAAAGCTCAATTGGCGTCAGGACAAGGTAACCGAGATCACCGACAATCGTAGCATCAAGTCCCGTTATACCTATGACCCCTCCGGGAACTTGATCCAGGTGATCGATTCCAACAACCAGACGTTCTTTTTTCGTTACGAGAATAAAAAATTTCCTCACATGCTCACCAAAGTGGAGTACCCGACAGAGTCGCTGGCAGGACACGAAAAAGTGTTTCGAGAGCTTCGGTTTGATGACTCCGGTTTAGTCATCTATCACCGTGAAAAAGATGGCGCCGAAACTAACTACCTCTACGGCAAAGGGAGCGAGCCGGAAAACAATTTTTCCACGAAAGTCGTTAAGAAATCCAAAGCAGGAACCCAAGAGACCTTCGATGAGTACACGCTTAAAGCCAAGCCGGACGGTGTGAAATACCTCTACAAGAATGAGCATCATGAAAATGGGGTGACGACCCTCACGATATACAACCCGTGTTGTGGAAAGCCGCTGCAGATCACCAAAAATGGGGAAACAACGAATTATAAATACAACGACAATGGTCTTTTGGTGGAAAAGGTCGGCCCTAAAGAAGAGCTGTACCTTGAATATGATCCTCGCTGGAAAAAGGTAAGCCGGGTGAAGCAGGCCGGCGTGGTTTCTCAGTATGAGTACGATGATAAGGGAAACCTGGTGAAAGCCTCTAATAGCCGCAACGAAAAAGTAGCCCTTCATTATGATCGCTTTGGCCGAATTACCGACATGACCGATGCCGACAATCGCAACATTCAGTTCAAGTACGGAGACAACGGAAAGCCCGTGCTTATTGAGGAAAAGGGAATTGGCCTAATCAAGATTGAGTACGATAGCGATGGAAAAGTCAAAAAGACGTACACCGTGGTTGCCGCGGAAAAGGGGCGTACCCCTAGCCAGTCCAAATCCCAAGATGTGGTGCGGCGGGTAATGAAAGGTTTTCAACAATTGCTAGACATCATTAGGCCTGCCGGGGCCGGGGTGGCGGCTCTTCAGGGGTAATTATGAGTAAAGAAAAGTTCCAAAATTTCATTAAAGGGGCTCAGGACCTAGGCAAGAAGGCTGGGAAGGTTGGCAAAGATGCGGCCTCCGCGGCTGGCGTTGCCAAAGACGTCGTTCAAAAAGGGGTTTCGACGGGAAAGGCCGTGTTCGATAAAGCCTCAAAAGTCATGAACAAAGAGGCTATTGGCAAAGGCCTCGAAGCCACTTCCAAAGGGATTGAAGTAGCCGCCAAAGGTGCCGCTTTGGCTTCTAAGGGCGTGGAAAAGCTTGCCGACTCGATGAAAAAAGCCAGCCATACGATGAAAGACGTTTCCAAAAAAATAAAAGGGTAATCATGGGGCCGATTGATTTGGGTTCGTTGACGCGTCACTCTTTTGCGGTGTAAAAGAGCCCGAATTTCAAGGATTATTGATGTCTTCGCAAGGTAACTCGACCCTATCGGCCGATCTCAAAGGCATACCTCTTGGTATCTCCGGATTCCATTTTGCGGACCTCTATGCCCCAAACCGGCTTAAAGATCTCTTTGAAGAGTTTTGGAAATTTGCTGAGACGTCAAATCGGGGCTTAAAAGAGCGTTTTCATCAGCCTCCTGCGGGTCAAACTCCGCCCCAAGAGTCCGAAGTCCTCATCGAAGTGGCCAAGGCGCTTGGGGATTTTGTCGCGAAACTTTTTCAAATTTCTAACTACGCCACCAAGTTTCGCCAGACCAGCCAAGAAATTCAGCCGATCTTTCGCTTTAAGAAAGACTTTCTCAATACCCGGGTATTCAAACGTTTCACGGAAAAACCATGCGAGGCTGAGGCTTTTTTAAAACTTGAAGAGACTGTGGGACGAATTCTGGGAAATGAGCCACCACGCTCTGGGGCTGATCAGGAGCTTCGCTTTGCCGAGGTTGTGCTGTTTCTTCTTGATAGCGAGAAGAAATTAAAAACTGTTCCTCTGGAAGCCAATGAACAGGTGCGAATCCAGAACCTCTGCTCCCACTTTTCTGCTGGGTCCGCGGATGAGAGGGTTGGCTTGGCGCTGGCTGCGTTAGAAGAGTGGTGCGTTCAGGTTTCTCTCGATCCTGTGCGAAAAAAGAAGATTGCTGGTTGGTCCGCCTTTGTTCGGCCCAATAAATTAGATTTTGCCAACCTGGTGGTTACCGAAACCCCAGAAGCCGAATTTCCGGAAAAAAAGCAGGGACCCCAGCATGATCTTCGGCTGCGGGACGGTTTTAAGCTTACCGACCCTCGGATGACTTCCAAAGAGGTCATGCGCGAGATCGATTACTGCATCTATTGCCATCAGAGAGAGAAGGATTCTTGCAGAGAGGGCTTTCACGAGAAAGACGGTAGCTATAAAAATAATCCACTGGGGATTCCTCTGACTGGCTGCCCTCTCGATGAGCGGATCTCAGAGATGCACCTGCTCCGAAAGCAAGGCGATGTTATCGCAGCACTTGCTATGATCATGCTCGACAACCCGATGTGCCCAGGAACCGGCCACCGGATTTGTAATGATTGCATGAAAGGCTGTATTTTTCAGAAGCAAGAGCCGGTAAATATTCCTCAGAATGAGACTGCGGTGCTAACCGATGCTCTCAATATGCCTTACGGTTTTGAAGTCTATAGTCTGCTGACCCGCTTTAATCCGCTCAGTTGCAGACGGCCCTTCGCCCTTCCTTATAATGGAGTGGACGTGTTGGTCGTGGGACTCGGCCCTGCCGGGTATACCCTTTCCCATTATCTGGCCAACGAAGGTTTTGGCGTGGTCGGTATCGACGGTCTGAAACTGGAGCCGGTCGATGCCTTTTTGACAGGCAAAGGAAAACCCTTTCCCAAAGCCGTCGCCAACTATAGCGACCTTAAAAAAGAGCTCGATGAGCGAATCCTTACCGGGTTTGGTGGCGTTTCTGAATACGGCATCACCGTTCGTTGGGACAAAAATTTTTTAAACGTGATCTATCTCAGCTTACTACGCCGTTCTAACCTTCGCTTTTACGGGGGGGTAAGATTTGGTGGAACCTTAAATCTCCAGGATGCCTGGGACCTAGGTTTTCAGCATGTCGCCCTGGCCACTGGGGCCGGCAAGCCCACCATCATCGATCTGAAGAACAATTTGATTAGGGGCATTCGAAAAGCCAGTGACTTTTTAATGTCATTGCAGCTCACTGGCGCCTTTAAAAAGTCTTCGATGGCTAACCTTCAGGTTAAGTTGCCCGCCGTTGTGATCGGGGGCGGACTAACGGCGATTGATACCGCTACAGAATTGATGGCCTATTATCCGGGCCAAGTGGAAAAAGCTCTGGATCGTTTTGAGTCTCTTTCTCGGGAGCACGGTGAAGACAAGGTTTGGGAGATGTGCGATGCCGAAGAGAAAGAAACACTCACCACGTTTATAGATCATGGCAGGGCGGTTCGTGAGGAACGGCGTCTGGCCGAGAAAGAGCGCAGGAAACCGAACTTCATCACCCTTTGCCGAAAGTGGGGCGGAGTTTCCGTCGCTTATCGCAAAGGCATGGTCGATTCCCCGGCTTATCGCCTTAACCACGAAGAGGTGGCTAAAGCCCTCGAAGAAGGAATCTACTTTATCGAAAATGTCTCCCCTACCGAGGCAAACCGCGACAAATACGGCGCGGTGGAAAGTCTGAAGTTCAAGCGAAACAACGGCTACGAAGTGGTTATTGGGGCAAAGTCAGTCATGGTTGCGGCAGGCACGAGCCCCAACACGATCTACGAGCGAGAATATCCGGGGACTTTTAAATTCGACGCCAAAAAACAGTTCTTTCAAAGCCACCGGCAAGAGACGGGCAAGGACGGCAAGAAAAAACTGATTGCGGCAAAGCCCGGCGAGGGTGGCTTCTTTTTATCCTATGAAAAGGAGGGACGTTTAGTTAGCTATTACGGAGACAACCATCCCGAATATGCAGGCAACGTCGTCAAAGCAATGGCGTCGGCAAAACATGGTTTTGAAGAGGTCCGAAAATTATTCCCCGATGAGATTGATGCCGTAGAAAATGGCGCCGCCCCGTCCAAGAAATTTGAGGATCTCACCGCAAAGCTAGATAATACGCTGATCCCCAAAGTCGTTAAGGTAAATCGATTAGGACCCACGATTGTTGAAGTGATCGTACGCGGTCACTACATTGCCAAAAAATTTGAACCGGGCCAATTTTATCGGCTTCAGAATTATGAGACCTTTTCCACCGCGGTCGATGGCACCAAGCTGCAGATGGAGGGGTTGGCCCTCACCGGAGCTTACGTCGATAAAGAGAAAGATCTGCTCAGCATGATCGTTCTTGAGATGGGAGGAAGTTCTCGTCTTGTCGGGGCGCTAAAGCCGCAAGACCCTATTGTCGTCATGGGACCAACCGGTGCCCCCAGCGAAACTCCTGGTGGGGAGACGGTGCTTCTCATCGGTGGTGGGTTAGGAAATGCAGTGCTCCTCTCTATCGGCGAAGCGTTTCGAAAGAACGGAAGCAAGGTCATTTACTTTGCCGGCTACCGAAAGAAAGAGGACGTCTTTTATCCTGAAAAAGTTGAGGCAGTCACCGATCAGCTTATTTGGGCCGTGGATCGTGGAGAACCCATTCCGGCAAACCGTCCTCAAGACATAAGTTTTGTAGGCAATATCGTTCAGGCTATGGTCGCGTATGCTAAAGGGGACCTTTCGGGCGGTAAGCCGATGTTCGCATTTCCTAAGATTGATCGCATTTTGTGCATTGGTTCCGATCGGATGATGGCAGCCGTAGCGCAAGCCCGGCATACCGTTCTCAAGCCGTACTTAAAAGAAAAGCATGTCGCGATGGGGTCTATTAACTCTCCCATGCAGTGCATGATGAAAGAAGTTTGTGCCCAGTGCCTTCAAAAGCATGTGGATCCCAAAACGGGCAAAGAGTATTTCGTCTTCTCCTGCTTTAATCAGGATCAGGAGTTGGATGTTGTGGATTGGGCCAATCTCAACGATCGCCTTAAATCCAATAGTCTTCTAGAAAAACTATCGAACCAATACCTCGAGGTCTTGTTCGAAAAGGGAAAACTCGAGAGGGTTTAATGAAGCCGATCCCTTTCGATTGCCAAGTACACGTCAACGTCTGCGTCAATGAAAAGCCCGAGCCCAAGAGCTGCTGTTCTAAGGTGGGTGGGCCTGAGTTTTATCAAGCTCTCAAAACTAAAGTGAAAGACGATGGACTCACTTCCTCCATTTGGGTCACCCGAACAAGGTGTCTTGGTTTTTGCAACGACGTGGGGACTACGGTAGCCATTCACCGCAAAGGCAAATCCTCTCTTTGGTTTAACGAAGTAACACCCAACGACTTCGACTCCATTTGGCAAAAGATTAACTCTTAAAATAGGCGTTCCTAAGCAAAAAGGTACTTAGTACCTTTTTGCTTAGTGCCCGCCGGCGGGCGTGGGAAAATATAATAATGAAGACCTCCTCATGCTTACTTCTCTGCGTTATTTTGGCTCTCTTTACTGCCCCTGCTTTTGCCAAGGACGAGAAAAAATCGCCGGCGCCCCAAGCGCCTGCTACCGGCAAAGAGGTACCGCCACCCGGTGACGCAAAGCAGACCCCCCCGTTTCCAGCTGAGCCGGCGCAGCCTGGGGCCGATTTCGTGGAAACGGTGAAACCCACCGCCACGGACAAAGTGAACGTGAAACTGACGGAGCTTTTTGGAACCGAGGAGACCCCCGGATCCGGATCTATCGGATACAGCATGGGGCAGCAGTCTCAACAGGTAACGCTAGGGAAAGAGACAGGGGTTTATGCCATGGGGTTGGTTTTTGAAGGGATCAACCTTCCTAATCAGATTAAGAAAGGCATTGAAAAGCAGTTGGTCATTCAGCTGGCCATCGGAGTGAACCGCAGTAAGATTGCCGCTCAGGTTCCTCAGTTTGCAGCCATTACACTCCTCTCTTTGGAGATACCCCAGCTTAAGCGGATCTACCCGTTTATTGTTCCCAACCCCGCGGATAAAAACCGAAAAGAGATGGCCTTTCTGCTATTTACCCCGCCCAATAGCCCCGCCGAGCGCTCGGACGAGGAGAAGCTAAAGAGCACTTTTTTTGCCAATACCGGCGTGATGTCGCTCGATCCTCGGGGCGGCCCGCAGACCCTGGAGGTAAAACGAAATGGGGACCGGCTCAAGTTTACCGTCCGTTTTATGGAGGCTGACATCGATGGTGGACTAGCCACTCCGTTTCATGCCGACCTAGGACGCCTCCGCGGAAAAATTAAATTCCCTCTCTATTGGCCATCAAATAATGCCGCACGCGCTTTGGTTCAAAAGATGGCTCGAGACTCGTTAGAGGGCGGTTCTATCGATCGCCTCAATCCGCCGCGCGGCGTTGCTGGTAAGTAAGCGGTTTGCCCCAGGGGAACCCCCACCACAAGTCACCTTCAGACAGCGCTTTCCGCGTCAAATCCCTTGTAACAAAGGCACTTTTTGCCTAGTATCCGGCGCTTATGGATTCAGCCGAGGCGTTTAAGATATTCTCAGGGACGGCGAACACCGCGCTTGCGCGGGCGATTGCTGGTGAACTGGGTACCGATCTGCGCAAGGCTGAAATCCGCCGTTTCTCTGATGGGGAGATCTTCGTTGAAATTCAAGAAAGTGTAAGGGGTTTCAATACTTACGTTGTTCAGTCAACTTGCCATCCGGTGAATGATTCCCTGATGGAGCTGTTGATTATGACGGACGCTTTGAAGCGTTCTTCTGCAAAATCCATTACTGCCGTTATCCCCTATTACGGTTATGGCCGCCAGGATCGTAAGGTCCAATCGCGCGTTCCCATCACGGCAAAATTAGTAGCCGATCTTCTAACCGCTGCTGGAGTAAACCGAGTGATCTCGATGGATCTTCATGCCGGCCAGATTCAGGGTTTTTTTAATATCCCGTTTGATCATCTATACGCAAAACCTGTGATCTTGAATCACATCAAATCGAATTTTGACGTGAATAATCTCATCGTCGTCTCGCCGGATGCGGGGGGAGTGGAACGTGCCCGTGCTTACGCCAAGCGTTTGGATTGTGGTTTGGCCATTATCGACAAACGGCGCATTCGTCCTAACGAAGCCCAGGCAATGAACCTCATTGGTGAGGTAGCTGGGAAAGATGCCATTATCGTGGATGACATGATTGATACGGCAGGAACTCTCTTGCAGGCGATTCAAGTGGTTCTGGATAAAGGGGCGCTCTCGGTGAGTGCCGCTTGTAGCCATGGAGTTTTTTCCGGTGCGGCGTTTGAGCGCATTCGTGATAGCAAACTTAAAGAAGTGATTTGTACCGACACCATTCCGCTTTCTGGCGATTTGGCGAAAGTTTCAAAAGTAAAATGTCTCTCAGTCGCTCCGGTTTTGGCTGAAGCGATTCGTCGCATTCATATGCACGAGTCGGTTAGCTCTTTGTTTGATTAATTGAGGTGTAGTTATGGAACAGAATACTCTTTGGGCCGAGCCCAGACAGCAGGTAGGAAAAGGCGTCACAGGTAAGATCCGTAAGTCGGGGAAACTGCCCGCTGTATTGTACGGATTGGGAAAATCCCAACCGATCGTGGTTGAGCCCATTTTTATTTACAAGACCCTTCTTAGCGAAGAAGGCCGCAACCGCGTTTATCAGATTGAAGGCGGGGAGCTTAAGGGCAAAAACGTTTTGATCAAAGACTGGCAAGTAGATCCTTTGTCTCGCCGGTTGGTTCATGTGGATCTTCTTGAGATCGACATTACCAAGCAGATCGTAGTTACCGTTGCTGTTACCTTGATTGGTAAAGCGGCTGGCGTTGCTGAAGGCGGCGTTCTAAATATTATTGAGCGTACGATCGAAATCCGTTGCTTACCCAATGCGATTCCCAAGCACATTGAAGTGGACGTCACTTCGCTCATCATTGGCCGTTCGTTGCATTTGGACGACATCAAGCTTCCCGCGGGCGTGGAAAAAGCTTCCGCCGATGCCAATCCTACGTTGGTAGCGTGTGTGCCTCCGACTAAGGAAGAAGAAGCGGCACCGTCTCTTACTGCAGCAGCAGAACCTGAAGTCATTACGGCCAAGAAGCCAGCTGAGGGCGAAGAAGCCGCCGCCAAGCCGGGTGCTGAAGCCAAAAAAGACGAAAAAGAAAAGAAGAAGTAATCGGATATGCCTGGTCTTGGGCTCCAAGCGATTGTGGGGCTGGGAAACCCGGGCACCCGAAACCAAAAGACTCGTCATAATCTTGGATTTCGAGTGGTGGACTGTCTCGCTCAGAGATGGAACACCACTCGTTTCTCGGACAAATTCCACTCACAATTTGCCGATGCGGAGCCAAAGACGGGCCGCATAGCTTTACTGAAACCCCAAACTTTCATGAATGTGTCGGGTCAGGCCGTTGGCGAGGCCGCACGATTCTATAAGTGGCCTGTGGAGTCCATTCTTGTCCTTAGTGATGATCTTGATATTCCCGACGGCACTTTGAGAATTAGACCGGCTGGAGGCCCTGGGGGTCATAATGGTTTAAAATCCCTAATTGAGCACTTGGGAACGGATAGGTTCCCCCGGGTACGAATCGGGATAGGTCGGGATCCTCAAATGGCGGCCGATGCCTATGTCCTTGCGCCGATACCGGCAGCCAAGGCTGAATTTTATGAGTCGCAAGTAAAACTCGCAGCAGACGCGGTAATCTGTATTTTAGAAGAGGGGCTGGAGAAGGCGATGACCCGCTTTCACACGTCCCCTCCAGGAGAAGTAAAGTCATGAGCTTGAGGTGTGGAATTGTCGGTCTCCCCAATGTGGGAAAGTCTACTTTGTTTAATACGCTGGGCTCGGCAAAGGCTGAGGCCGCCAATTATCCTTTTTGCACCATCGAGCCCAATCTTTGTGTGGTGAATGTGCCCGACAAGAGGCTGGAAGTGATCAGCTCCCTCATCAAGGCGCAGCGGACAGTCTATGCCAATACGCAGATTGTGGATATCGCGGGCATCGTAAAAGGAGCCAGCAAAGGGGAAGGCCTGGGAAATAAATTCCTTCAGCACATCCGCGAAGTGGAAGCGATCGTTCATTTGGTTCGTTGTTTTGTAAACGACGACATTGTCCATGTGGATGGCAGTGTGGATCCAGCGCGGGACATTGAAGTGGTCAATACAGAATTGATCCTGTCGGATCTCGAAGCCATGGATAAGCGCATTGATAAAGATCGAAGACTGGCTAAGTCGGGAGACAAAGAGGCCAAGGCGATGGCTGAGATTCTCGAAAAACTCAAAGCGCATATGGATAGTGGACGACCAGCTCGGACGTTGCCTATGACTGCTGAAGAAAAAGAGACCATCAAGCCGCTCTTTTTGCTGACGGTAAAACCGGTTCTCTATGTGGCCAACACCAGCTCTAAGCCAGAAGAGCAAAAGTACGTCGACGTGGTCAAAAAAATTGCTATCGCCGAAGGCGCCACTTTTTTGACGATTGATGGCGGGATGGAGTCAGAAATAGCCCAGCTGCCTGAGGCCGATCGCGGCGAGTTTTTAAGAGAGATGGGACTAGAAGAGGCAGGACTCAATCGTTTCATCCGTTCCGTCTTTGAGTTGATGGGATTGACCACCTATTACACCGCCGGAGTGAAAGAGGCCCGAGCATGGACTATCCATAAAGGCGACAAGGCTCCCCAGGCGGCTGGCGTGATTCACACAGACTTTGAGCGCGGTTTTATTTGTGCTGAGTGCTACAAGAGCGACGATTTGATTCGCCTTGGTGGCGAGGCCAAGGTGAAAGAGGCCGGACTGGTTCGCCAAGAAGGCAAAGAGTACACCGTGGAACCGGGTGACGTGCTTAATTTCCGATTCAATGTTTAAGATTTGCCTATGGCAGGACCATTAGTAAGCGGATTTTCTATTCTTAGAAATGGGGTAATCATGAATTACCCCTTTCTCGAATCCCTCCGGTCGGCCCTTCCCCTGTGTGATGAATTTATTTTAAGTCTCGGTGACTGTACCGATGACACTGAGGCGCGCCTTACCACGCTTGAGAACGAGTTTCCGGGCAAAATTCGAGTGGTGCGAACCTCCTGGAAAACAGAAAACCAAACCGGGGGAAGTCAGTTAAAAATTCAAACCGACAATGCGCTGGCCCAGTGCCATGGGCGGTGGTGCCTTTATCTTCAGGCGGATGAGGTTTTGCACGAAGCCGACCATCTTAAGATCCGCACTGCTATCGTAGAAGCTGATGGTCGTGACGAGGTCGAGGGAATTGTTTTCAATTACCTGCATTTCTACGGAAACTACGACTACGTCATTCATGGTCGAAGCTGGTACCGCAAAGAGGTTCGGATCATCCGTAATCGCCGAAATATCCAAGCTTTTCGAGATGCTCAGGGATTTCGTATTGAGGGAAGACGGCTGCGAGCCATTCAAAGTGGCGCCCGAGTCTTTCACTACGGCCATGTCCACAGTGTCGAATCTAGCCTTGCTCGCCGGGAACAGATGGCTGCCTGGTGGGGGGAGAACGCCAACCTTTCGGACCCGCGCCTTCGTTTCTTTAATCACGTTGGTCTTACGAAGTTCCGTCAGTCTCATCCGCTAGTGATGGCCGATAGGCTTGGCAATAACCTTCAATGTGTCGACCCGGCCCTACGCCCCCGAGTTTGGACATTAAGAGAGTTTCGCGACCGCATGACGTTGCTTTGGGAATCGATCGTTCCCTATCGCATTGGTGAATTTCGAAACTACGACTTGCTCTAAGGCCAGCGCGTCGACTTTGATTTTTTGAACCCTTAGAAAGTCAAAAGCCGTTGGGGGTGTACCCAACGGCTTTTCGGAAAGAAATTTGGTGAGAAGCTAGGCTAGCAATTTGGTAAGCCGGTACACCTTGGGGAAATTATGTGGGACATACGAGAAACTCCTACGAGGTCATCTACTTAACGACCTCTCTTGTATACATGGTGTGAGCAAGTGCCGTGCCAAGCCGAATCAGAAAATTTGAGCGTGAAGTCTCTCTGACAAGTGGTGCCAAGGACCCTTTTGACACCAATTGTCTTTTTCCAAGCCCAAAACGGGCAGCGATTTGTTTAGGTTGGGTCCAAAAGAATACCAGTGCGTTTTAGACGTGATCTCTTTGGAGTCTCAACCTTCCGTGCTACCCCGGGCACCCGAGAGGCGCACCGACTGAGATTGCTGTCGCGCCTTAACCACGATCTCTCAGGCCGCAAGGCCTGGGAGTTTCAACTGTTTGCTTGGCGTGACGATTTCCGTCACCGCTCGTCCTATCTCTTGGATAAGGCCGGTAATGTAACGGTGCGTTGGTTATGTTATGGTCGTCTTCTGTTTAGGAGCCGGGCATGCCCAAGGTCGGAATACATTCAATTGAAATTGCACTACCTCTAGGGAAGATGACCATTGATGAGATGGCCTCCTCGCTAAGAGTGCCCTCAGCAGCCCTTCTTGAGGAAGTAGGCGTTGTCGAAAAGCCTGCCCTGGAAAAAGGACAGGAGATCTTCTCCTACGCCAGTCGTGTGGCAAAAAACGTGGTGGAAAGGGCAGGCATCTCTCCCAAAGAAATTGGGGTCTTGGTCTTTGCCTCCTGTGGTGTTTCAAACCGCCAAATGTGGTCTCCGGCCGCCTGGACGCAAAATCAGATTGGGGCCTCGGGGTCCCACGCCTTCGACATCCAAAATGGCTGCAACAGTGGGAATGTCGGAATGCAGATCGCGGCCAACTTTTTGGACCAGCAAACCGATCGTGATTATGCCCTTCTGGTTGTGGCCGATCAGCTTTCTGCCATCGTCGATTACACCAATCCCGTTCAGAAGAGCCTTTTTTCGTTTGCCGATGGGGCGTCGGCGGTATTGCTCTCGAAGAAAAATTACACCTACGAAATTGGATCCTTTTCTGCGGTGACCAAAGGGGAGTATTCCGACAGCATGCGCCTTGTCAGAGGAAGCGACAAACTTTGGGTAAAAGAGGATGAAGAGGAAGACCGCCTCCTGTTGGATGACTACCGAACTCAATATCCGCTACGCATCCGAAAGGTCTTAGAAAAAGAAGGGCTTGAGCCTTCTGATATTGACCACATTTTTATGAATCAGGCCGACCACAAATTGCTGTCGCGATTGGCAGCGTCGTTGGGAATTTCACCGGATAAGATACATGCCTCTTATCGGGATCACGGGCATATCGGTGGTAGCGATATTTTCTTGGGACTTAAAACCAGGGAAAACGAAGGCAGGATTAAAAAGGGAGATCGGATTCTTCTCTCGTCCAGCGCACTAGGTTTCTCTTGGGGTGCAAGCCTCATCCGCAGAGTTTAGTTCTTCTGCGATCGTAGTTCATCCAAAGAATAAAATGTATCTCGCCAATAGACTCCCTTTTGGAGGTGGGTTTTTATGATGGCGTTAGAAATAATAACCAGGTGAATTAGGCCGCCTAACGGAAAGAAAATTCCCAAAAAGGGAGACTGACCGGTGCGGTGAGCGGAAAAAGCATAGGATAAAGCCAACACTGCCCAGGTGGCGCCCCAAAAAAACTGCTCCGCCCCTTGGGACACCATCAGACCAATGGCTGGGAAAATATTGAGAACAAAAACACCCACCAGGCCGATAATCGCATGGATTAGGCTGTAATTAAAGCCAGAGAACATGTTCTTCTCCAGCCCCCTCATCATCTCATAGACGGAAGAATACCATTCCACGAAACAAGTCCCCACGCCCCACGCCAGTTCCTGACGATAACCCGCCTGCTTAATGAGCCTTCCCAATTGAACATCGTCATCGGGACGGAGTGAAATTTTAGAAAGGCCACCGACGCCCTGAAATGAATGCCTGCGCAATAGATTAAAGCCACCTACTCCTACAAATCGTTTGCTTTTGGGATCGGTCACTTTCCAGGGTTTGTAGGTGATACCAAAGTAAACTCCAAAAATTCCCACGCAAAGGTTGAGAAGAACCCCTGGAACTTTTACCTCTGGAAGCACGGCCAAGTGATCCAAATTTCGTTCTTCAACAAAGGCCATCGCTTTTTTTAACGTATCTTTCTTAAAAACGACATCGGCGTCCGTAAATAGTAAAAAGTCCGAGTCAGTCGCCTCAGTTCCCTTTTGTAAGGCATGATTTTTCCCCATCCATCCTGGGGGAAGCGTGCTTACGTTGACCACTCGAATTTCAGAGTGCTCAGCAGAAAGCCGTTCCAAAATTTTACCTGTGCCGTCCCCGGATCGATCGTTAACGACCAGGATCTCTTTATTGGGGTAATCCAGATTTAAGACGGAGCTTAGCGCTTCGGCCAGGTACTTTTCTTCGTTGCGGGCAGCGATAATGACGCTCACGGAGGGGAAGCAAGGCAGGTCCCGCGAAGGGAAATCACGGAGCCAAAGGATTTTCAAACTTCCAAAAAGGCTCTCCACGCAGGCTCCACCGCAGAGAGCAAAGACCACGACACTAAGCGCTAGCACGGGTCCCCCACGAAGAGATCGTCCCCTTCGCGGATGACATGAAATCTTTTCAGCGGCCTATTTACGGGGCCGGAGAGCACTTTCCCTGTAGAAACTTCAAACTTACCTTGGTGCCATGGGCAGGTAACGCAGCCGTCTTCGAGTTTTCCCTCGGATAAGGGACCTCCGCGGTGGGGGCACAGCTCTTCAGTGGCATAAAATTTATCTACTACGCGAAACAACGCGATAGGGATGTCTTTTCCTTGCAATAGCAATGTGCCACTTGCGGGGAACTCCGAAACTTTCCAAGCAAAGATCTTAGTCACGGATACCGGCCTCTTTGGCGGCTAGCTCATCGTCCTCAGTGGGAGCCAAACAAGAGAAGTCTTTGCAGACAAAATGCCTGACATCCCCTTCGGAAAGAGTCTTTCTTGAAAGGATGGGAAATTTTGTTGCCAGTCGGGAAGCGGCTCCCTCCTCAATCACCCACCGAGAAAGTGAGGGATGAAATCGCAAGGCCTCTTGATTGGCCTTTTCGTGGTATTCCTCAACTTTACCTTTGGAGCAGATAGTTACCCATTGGGTGTGAGGGTGGTGCCACTCAAAGGCAGCACACAACAGCTGGCTAACGGCTGTGGGATGTCCTTGAAGAAACGGGGTTACCGGGCCCAATCCCTTTTCAATAATGGAATGATACGTCTCCACACCGGTTATTTGGGAAAAACGGATGAGCGTAGTAAATGCCATCGAGGTTCCTGATGGCGTCGCTCCGTCCTGGCTATCTCTAACGCGAGTAAGGATGTCGGTGTGTTCTTGGCTGGTGAAATAGAATTGCAATCCGACCGGATCCCAGAATTTTTTAACCATGATGGCAACAAGATCCGTCGCGGCCTCAAGCCATCGCAGCTCCCACGTCACGCCAAACAGTGAGAGTAATCCATCGGCGAGGCAAGCATAGTCTTCCAGGAACCCTGGGACTTTTGCAAACTTGTCTTTGTAAGTATGGCACAGGCCAATCAATTTTGAATCTTCATAGACAGCCAGGTTTCCTAGGAGGAAGGCCGCACACTTCTCGGCAGAGTGGCGATAGGAGTCGACCCCAAAGACAGCATACCCCCTGGCAAATGCGGTGAGCACCAAACCATTCCAGCTCGTTACAATTTTATGATCCGTTTGCGGGGCGATTCTTAATGAACGAATGTCTAGTAGCTTTTTCTTTGCCACGGCTAGGTTGTCTTCCACCCAGGGAAGCTCAAGCTTCAGGGCTGCGGCAACGTCTTTGAGTGAAGCGCGGCGCTGGAGAATGATGCTGTCTTCCCAGTTTCCCCTTTCGGGAAGATCAAAGACTCGGCTAAATATTTCAAAGAGCTGTTCGTCTAAGTGGGATTTAATTTCGCTTCTATCCCATACGAAAAACTTTCCCTCAACCCCTTCACTGTCTGCATCCTGAGTGGCGTAGAATCCACCAGCCGGATCTTCCATTTCCCTTTGGAGGTAGTCGAGAGTTTCTCTAGCAACGCGGGCCCATTCTGGATTTTT
>JAYVQZ010000347.1:0-5667 GCA_043776735.1 Deltaproteobacteria bacterium
TCTACTAACATTCCCAGTCCCGTAGGGGAGTTACCCTCACCCTTTAAAACAAAATAGCGGGTCACTTTGGCCACCACCTTTTTTTGGCGGCTATAGACCAGATCGCTCGTTCCTGGTCGGGTTTGGGCAAACCTTCGGTTGGCCATATCAAGTGCAGAAACCAAAGTGGGATTGAGCGTTTCTATGCGGGAGGTTTCCGCCTGATATTCCACAACGGCGCGTTTGGTGGTGGTCTGCCAAACAGCAACCCGTTGCGCCTCTTCCAGATCGGGATCAAGACCACGGGAGCAGGCAATTAAGCCAGGCGTGCAGTTAATAACACTGGTTTTAGCAGGATGGGCCGAGGCCTTAGGATCCTCAACGGCGGGAATCGCCCAAAGGACTGTTCCCGTTGAGAAAACCCATAGGAGTAAAGACCAAAGTCTCATATTTCGGCATTGGACTCCATTTTATTAAAAATGTCTTCTGCAGAATGACCCGTAGGCAAGGAAGTCGGTTCTTAGCTGAGCGTGACCAACCGTCCGGCAGCGGCAAAGGCAATGCTCAAGGTAAGATCGAAGGTAAAATGTCCTGCCGAGATTTTTTCAGGCCATTCAATAAAGACAAAGCCTTTTTGACCCTTAGCAAACTCGACCGCCTCAATAACCCCAAGCTCCTGCAGCGTGGATTCCCCAATATTTTCTAAGCGATAAAGATCGAAGTGTTCCACCGGCGGAGAAAGTTCCCCGTAGGTCTGTCGAAAGACGAAAGTGGGGCTAACTACTCTGGGGGATTTAGCACCATTCAGGCGGGCAACCTCGTGAATGAAGGTTCTTACCAGCGTGCTCTTACCCGCCCCCAACGGCCCACTTAGCCCAATCACAGCCCCCTGGGGATACTTACTTAAGAGCTCTTCCACCACTACTTGCCAGCCGGATTCGCTAGGAATTTTCATGAGACATATCTTTTAGCACCAGCCCTAGGGTCTTGGCCAGCTGGGTAGGGGTAACCGACAATGCCGAAACTCCGAGTTGCTCGAGGTATTGGGCACTTCGGCCATGTAAAAAGCTTGCGCTAGCCAATGCCTTTTCCGGCGAAATCTTTTGAGCCAAGAGAGCGGCGACAATGCCTGTAAGCAAGTCGCCGGAACCGCCTTTTGCCAGCGCTGTAGTTCCTTCGTTGACCATGAGTATTTGTGGGGATGCTGCCGATCCGATCAGGGTGCCTTTTCCCTTTAGCAAACAGTAGACTCCCGTGCATTGGATTAATTTCTGAAGACTTTCAAATCGATTTTTTTCCACAGATTCCACGTCGCAATTTAAAAGACGGCTAGCCTCTTTGGGATGAGGGGTAAGTACAGTGATAGTTTTTCGCTTTTCCAATTCCGATGCGCCTGCCTTTGCCAATTCATTAAGTCCATCAGCATCAATGACCAGGTTACAGGCGGAGTGAATCGCCTGATCCAGTAGGCCTTTTGCTTTTGCCCCCTGCCCCAACCCCGGCCCGATAACTAGGACCCTCTTTGGGTCAACAAAAGTGGAAATTCCCAACTCTTCAAACATTATTTCCGCAGGCAAAAGAGAACGCAGAGAGGCAAAACAGGATCGATCGGTGGCCACGGAAACTAAACCAGCGCCACTATGTAACGCGCCGAGTGCGGCAATGGCACAAGCTCCTAGTTGCTCCGTGGGGCCTGCGATGACAACCACATGACCAAAGGCCCCTTTATGGCTGGCGGCCTTTCGCTTTGGCAACCACTTCCTCACGTCGTGGGCTTGAACCAAAAAAGTAGATGGCGAGATCGAATCAAGAAGTCGGGGGATCCCAATTTCATCCAATTTGAGATTCCCCACATAGTCAGCGGCAAGGCCAGTTAACAGCCCGCGCTTGAGAAAGCCAAACGTGACTGTCTGATTCGCCTGTACCGTGGGTCCCATTGGCCGGCCCGTGTCCGCATCGAGCCCACTGGGAATGTCGGCGGAAAACACATAGGCGCCACTGCCGTTTATCCAGTCAATCGCCTTAGCATAACGTCCCTCAGGAGTGCGGCTTAGGCCAATTCCAAATAGGCCATCAATGCACCAGTCAAAGCCATCGCCTTTGATAGACGCTGACGGAACGTCTTCTTCCACAGGGACGCCCCAATTTTTTAGAATAGTGAGTTGAGCCTGACAGGCTGGGCTGAGCGTCGCGCCGACTTTTATGAGAAAACAGCGGAACTTAGCCTTCTTTTCAAAAAGGATTCGAGCGGCAGCAAGGGCATCTCCCCCATTGTTCCCTGGACCTGCAAGGATGACACCTTGGGAATGCGGCAACAGCAGAAAGCGTTTTTCTACGGCTAGGGCTAGGGCCAAGGCGGCATGCTCCATGAGCACCATTTGAGGGATCTTTAAATGATCGATGGCAAATCTATCGGCCAGCGCCATCTCCGTTTTGGACAGCACCGGTTCCATTGGCGGGTTACCCCAACTGAGCGCGAATTTGAGTGGCAATGTCATCAACGTATTGGCGAATTTTCACGGAGTCTTCCCCCTCGACCATGACTCGGGCTAGAGGCTCAGTGCCTGAATAACGAACGACCACACGGCCATTGTCTCCCAGTGCCTTTTCGACCTTTTTAATCGACTCTAAAATCTTAGGAAACTGGGCGAAGTCTTCTTTGTTACGTACGAAAACGTTTTCAAGAACCTGGGGAAACTGAGCCATCTGTTTTTTCAGTTCGGAGAGCGGTTTTCCAGTTCGCTTCATGATGGAGAGAATACGGAGGGCTGCGATAATGCCATCCCCTGTCGTGTTGTGATCGAGAAAAACCACATGGCCAGACTGCTCTCCGCCAAGATTGAGTCCTTCTTTTCTCATGGTCTCAACGATGTAGCGATCGCCAACTTGAGCGCAGATGGTCTTACCGCCAGCTTTTTGAATGGCGACATTAAGCCCCATATTGCTCATCGGGGTGACTACGACGGTTTTTTTCTTTAGCGTCCCCTCACGCAACATATCCAAGGCGCAGATAGCTAAAATCTGATCGCCATCGATAATCTCACCGGTCTCATCGGAAAGAATCAGACGATCGGCATCGCCATCAAGAGCAATTCCAATCTCCGCGCGATGTTCGTGTACGGCACGGCACATCGATTGCGGATAAACGGCTCCGCACTGGTCGTTAATGTTCTTCCCGTTAGGTGATGTGTTTAAAGCGAAAACCTCGGCGCCAAGTTCCTGAAACACGGTGGGCGCCACTTTGTAGGCAGCTCCGTGAGCACAATCGAGAACAATGCGAATGCCATCTAAAGTTAAGTCTTGAGGAAACGTGTCTTTGATAAAAACGATGTAACGGCCCATGGCATCGTCAATACGAGCTGCCCGACCAATGGACTCCATCGTGGGGCGAAATTTATCGAGTTCATCCGAATGCATGATCTGTTCGATCTCAAGCTCTTTGGCATCAGGCAGTTTGTAGCCAAAACGGTCGAAGATCTTAATTCCATTATATTGGTAGGTGTTGTGACTGGCAGAGATGACGATGCCGGCATCGGCCCTCATGCTGCGTGTCAAAAAAGCTATGCCTGGAGTAGGAAGTGGCCCTACCAGAAAGACTTGGGCTCCCATGGAGCAAAAACCGGCCGACAATGCGTTTTCAAGCATGTAGCCCGACAGGCGGGTATCTTTACCAATCACGACCTTGGTGGGGCCTCCAAAGCGGCGTTGTTGCTTCTCAAAAAGGAGGTACCCGGTGGCCCGACCGATCGCCATGGCGATCTCAGCGGTCATCGGGAACTGATTGGCAATGCCCCTAACTCCATCGGTCCCGAAAAGCTTTCCCATGGCCTACTTCACTTTCTTGGTAACAATTTTAACCTTTACCACTTGGTCTCGGGAAAGCCGGAAGCCCTGCTCCTGATCGACTTCTACTATAGCCACTGCCTCTTTAGTCCCCGACAACCCGGTCACATCGATGGACTCGGTTCCCACGGCTTCTAGCTGTGAGAGCAGACTACGGGGACCGGCGATTGCGACCTTCCCTGGCATTGCCTTTACCATAGAAATCTCTTGGCCGTCAGCAATCTGTCCTCGTAAAGTTGGCTTAACGGGGATGTACGCCTCGGTGACTTCTTCTAACCGAATCACAATGGTGGGAGGAAAGAAACTGGTGACACGAACCCCATTGGGCAAGTCCCCAATAAGATCTTCGCTTACCGTTAGCACTACCGTGTTGTCTCGGGTGTGCCGGAGATCAGGGCGAATAGGAACGTCTTTTTTCTCCACATTCTTTAAAAGCACCCGTGGGCCGGAGACGCTGAATTGGATATAAGAAGGCAATTTATTGACGATCATCATTCCGGGCGGAAGTAGAGGCTCGAGCTTAATATTCTTTTTCATTTCCTCTTTTTTAAAGCCCAAAACGGTAATCCACAAAATTAAAGCAAGCAGCAGGCTGACGGCCTTTAGGGCAAGACTCTCCGTTAACGCAAGAGCGCCACGGGTATTTCTCAGAATGCGTGTCATGGTCTTCATGGCGCGCCTGTCTCCAGAGTTCGTCCTTCGAAACGTTTTAAACCTAGCAGCTCAAAGAGCTGGTGGCGTAGTGACTCCAAGTTAAGATCGCGTAGCACCGTACCGTGATGAACCAAGGAGATCTCCCCACGCTCTTCCGATACCACGACTACCACGGCGTCGGTTTCATGGGTGATGCCCAGCGCAGCTCGGTGACGAGTGCCAAATTCTTTTTGAACTGCGGGGTCACGCGACAGGGGCAAAAGACAGCCAGCTGAGGAGACTCGCGAGTTACGAATAATAATTGCCCCGTCATGAATGGGAGAAGTGGGGTGGAAAATGCTGAGAATTAGATCGGCCGTAACTCGTGAATCAAGCACGGTACCTGCCTCGATGTAGTTCTTTAAACCAGTCTCTCGTTCCAAAACGATAAGTGCCCCAATGCGCGCTTGCGCCAAGTTGTGGGCTGCCTGACAGATCTCTTCGAGTATAGACACTTCTTCGATCGTATTGGTCGAAGTGAAAAAAGGATTGCGCCCCACTTGGGTAAGGGCTTTACGAATTTCATCTTGAAAAACAATGATGAGAATGAGGATCAGATTATTAAAAAACTTATCAAGAATCGTATAGAGCGTATGCAGTCGGAAGCGATCGGCAACATAATAAAAGATCAAAATAATACCAAAGCCAGTAAGCATCTGGACCGCACGCGTGCCGCGAATCAAAAGCAAAACTCGGTACACGATTACGCAGACCAGGAGAATATCGATGAAGTCCTGCCATCGAAGAATCTCACGCACATTTTCAAAAAATTGAATCATATAAGATCAATAGGATCGCCATAACTTATCGTCGAAATGCGTAGGATTTGTTAGGGAAATTTCGCAGGATAATGCTGAAAAAGAGGGAGGTGGCTGTTCCGCTATTGCCTAGGCCCCAAAATACAAACCGCCCTCCCCTTAGTGGCGGAGGGCGGTAGGTTAAAGCGAGCAGAAAACCAACTCGACTAAAGCTTAAGCAGCACCCACATTGCTTTTTAGAGGCATAGCGATAGGCGCATTCTCTTCTACAGAGCTACCGGAACCAGAACTTGATCCGGAACCAGACTCGGTGACTGCTGGGGGCAAGGCCGGAAGCGGACGATTTTCAATCAAAAGGTCGATCTCGTCCTTATCCAAGCTTTCCCGTTCCAAT
>JAYVQZ010000348.1:0-5645 GCA_043776735.1 Deltaproteobacteria bacterium
ATTTTGGATTCGCCGTTGATCCGTAGGGCGAAAAGCTGCCTGGTGTAGAGCAGTACGAGGGATACGGCGAATAAAAGTACAAAGGGAGTTCGCGCAAAAATTCCGCCAAGGAAAACCTGGAAGTTAATCACGGCTAGTTTTAAGTAATTTCCCGGCTCCAACTTAATAGTTTCCCACGCAAGCCGCGACATTGCCTTGTTGATCGCAACATTATTGCCCGGGAAAAATCGCTCCCCCGAAGGGTAGGCGACATTGAAGATAGTGCTGTTATAATTTGCCGCCATTCCGTGGTAATCGATCACACCGTCAGACGTGACGGCGCCTCCTTGTCGGAGACGTTGTCTAGTTTCAATGAACGTAACTCCCAGTTCTCTTAATTCCACCGGCAAGAGCGGCACGTGTTCTGTTTTTAAGAGCTGGCCAGCTATTCCAATTACATTCATTCCGCCGAAAGAGACGATGCCGAACTGACCAACAATCAACAGTCGGAGGCTGCTGGCGCCTAAGTAAGGTATTCCGACCGCAAGCAGCGAATGAAATAAGACTTTTTTCCAAGATTTTCTAACGGACGGCGCTGCCGTCAGAGCAAACAGAATCACGGGAGACAGTAATGGGAAAAATGGTAAGGCGAAAAGGTACATCGGCCGTGTTTGATAGCTTGCAAAATATGCCAGAGAAAAAGCAAGCCAGGCTACGGCGCTTCTCTTGCTAACTGCCACCAGGTATAGCCCAAGCGAAATTACAATCAGAGAATTAGATAAAGATTCGGTGAGGATTCTGGGAATGTGCGTAATTGCGACGCTTGAAAAAATCAACGGAGTGGAGCTAATGAGAGCCATAAATGGGGAAAACCGTATCCGTCGTAGGCAGGTGAAAAATACTAACACGCTAAAAAGGTGGAAGATAAGTTGGGCAGCAGGGACAATGGATAGTAAGGGAGTGAGTTTGGCAGCTATCTTTAAAAATAGTGGATACAATGGAGTTCGTACGTCCGAGAAAACTTTTTGCCAGGTACTGAAATCGAAAGATAAATAGGATCCTGAATCTGGCGCCAGTTGGGGCCGTAATTTTCCGAATGCCAACATCATTACAGAAAAGAGAAAGAATTGGATCCAGAGTAAGACCATGGGGCTTTTCAGCGAAAGAGTGCGATTGGTATGTGATTTAAGCATGTAGGTTGAATAATACCTAAGTTGAACCGCCCTGGCCTGAAAGAAATGTATCGGGAAGAGAACCGTAAGCCCAACTTTACTGATGAGGCGTGAAGTGAGGGGCAGATTTATTCGTTTTTCGATGGCGGGCTGGCCAATTGTCTTGGCAAGGGAAAGGGAGGAAGCCCCTGCTCCTGTGCTAGCCGGGCAGCGTGCGCATAGGATTGGTGGGATTCGGCAAAGTTACCTTGGAGACTAAGCGCCACGGAAAGGTTGTACGCAAACCGTGGATCTTGCGGGTCTCGCAAAAATGCCTGGCGAAAGGCCTCGGTGGCCTCTGTGGGGCGGTGCCGATATAAATGGACGACACCCAGCCGGTTTAGGTCTTCTGCACGGGGGTTAAGTTCGATAGCCCTACGATAAAAAACTGAGGCACTTTCATAGTCCCCTTTTTCGTCGTAGGCGGCTGCAAGGTTTTTCAAGCAGCGAGGGCTTTGCGGTTGTAACTTGAGGGCATGATTATAAAGCGTGAAGCTATTCTGCCAAATTTTAGTTTGGGCGAGACTCATCGAGAAAAAAACAATGGCTACGGCCAGGAACGCCCAGGTCACGCCGCGCCGCGATGCAAACCGCGAATAAAAATAACCACACACCAGCGACGGACCTAGCAACGAGAGCAGAAGATAGCGATCGCATGCGTTGGTCACCGATTGCATTTCATGGGACTTAAATCCAAGGACCGGTATCAGATTTATCGCAAACAAAAGCGCGCCCACCACTCCGTAGGCTTTTCCTGTCTTTCTGAAATGCAAAAAAAGTAAAAAAGCCACCCCCAGGGGAATCAAAGCCGTTAGAAAAATCAACGGGCTCTTTATTACTTCCTGAGGAAGGTGACCGTACTCGATGGAGAGATTTGTCGGAAAAAAAAGCTTTCCCAAATAAAAAGACAAGGTATCGAGCGAGATCGCCGCTCGTTCTCCATAGTTAAGGTTTGCGAAGACTGGACCTCGATAGAAGTGATTGGCAACGATGCCGCCAAGTGACGCTATTGCAATCCATCCGGACAACCGTTTTATCGTTGGCAAGAACGGCTTCTTGAAAATGAAATAGTCCACTGTGAACAGCCAGAGCGGCAGGATAACCGCGGTGGGTTTTGATAGGATGGCTAATCCAAAAAGGAGTAGTCCGACCCTCCCAAACCTATTTGACGGGGCCAAAGGGGTGGGTGCAGAAACCGGCGCGGTGTTTTTCAAGTAACAATAGAAAGCGGCGAGGCAGAAAATTCCAGACAGAGTGCCTTTCATTGAGGTTACCCAGGCCACCGACTCGACCTGAACCGGATGAAGAGCAAAAAGCATGGCTCCGGCAAAAGCCCCCCACGCAATTCGCTCTCGAGCGATACCTTCCTTTTCAAGGAGAGAGCCAAGCAAGCGCAGTAATATGAAAAATACAAGCCACACAGATCCCAAAAACAGGAGCAAGTTTGTCACATGAAAAGCGGTAGGATTCAAAGAAAGATAGGTTTCGCTGGTGCCGGGCAGTGTGTGGACACCGCGATAACCAACAACGGCAAGTAAGGCCCATACGGAATACGTCAAAGGGATATAGAGATCTAAATGTGTGTTACCCCACAGGCGGCCCACATTTGCCGGCGTTAAGGGGTTAAAAAAAGGATTTTGCTCGATGTTTATGGGGTCATCGTAATTTACAAATTCAAAGCTAAGGGTGGGAAGATAGAGGGCAGCCACGACAAGTGACAGCCAAAGAATTTGCCTTATCCGTTCTTTCTGAAAAATTTTCAGCTCAGCGGCCGGCACCATTTTCTTATTATAGCGGCAACCTAAAAGCCCGTCATAAGTAATTGACATTGCGCACCGATAACGGCAACTCTCGACCGGATGTTTACTTCATTTAAACGATTCCTACTGGCATTAAGTCTCATTATTAACTCGGCCACTGCTTGGGCCGAACACTGTACGACCGATTCCCTGGCGTCATCTACCTGCAAGGTTAACGTAGAGGAATTGTATCCGACCCAGTTTGCGGTTGGCTTTCGCGAAGTGAAGGCAAAAAAAATAAACATTGAGGGGTTTTCGGAGGAGGAGCTAGATACTTACCTTGCCGGTCATCCGGTTCCGGTAGTTATTTCACCGGATGGAAAATTTTATATTACCGATCATCATCATTTGGCCCGCGCTCTTTGGGATGCTAAGACCCAAAACACCGATCCTAAGAAAAAACTATACGCTGAGATCCTGCGTAACTGGGGAAACAAGGACCAAGCTGAGTTTTGGCGAAAGATGAAAGAGAAATCATGGGTCTATCTCTATGACGAAAAAGGCCAAGGTCCTATTTCCCACACCAAACTTCCCGAGAATATAGAAGACTTAAAAGACGATCCTTATCGCAGTCTCGCGGGAGAAGTTAGGGACAATGAGGGCTATGATAAATCGGATGAGGCCTTTGCAGAATTTAAATGGGCAAACTTCTTTCGTGCTAGGGTCACCATTGGCTCTGGGGAAGCCGGTTGGAAAAAGGCCGTGAAAGAAGCCCTTAAACAAGCCAAATCCCTGGACGCAAAAAATCTTCCCGGCTACAACGGCTAAACTTACAAATTTCTAATAGGCACTGGACGGGCTGTTCGAGCCTTGGCTAGACGTTACAAAATTACTTCGGGTGCCTTCACTGGCGTAAAAGCTCAGTCAGCTTGTTCACGATCCTCTTCTCTTTGAAGAACAGGCGATAGGTGTCATACGCATTTCGAATAATAGCCTGCGCTTCCTGCGGGTGTTGCAAGTAGTAATCGCATTTCTCTTTAAGATCAGAAAGGTCCCAGCGCACGGGAACGTAGGTTTTATTAGGAATAAAAATGTTGGGCTCAGTGATGAGATGTTCCATCGAAGGCTTAATCAAAAGCGACCCGCAGCTGACCGCTTCATAATCGCGGAAGCAGACCTCACCCCAACCAAACGGACTGACCACTATCTTTGAAAGAGAGAGATCTAAGAGGTAGCGTTTAAAAGGAAGACGACCCTCTCCTGAAATTCTTTTGCCTTTTATTGATTTCACAATGTCTCGCGCTGTAGCGCGGTACTTCGTGTACCAGGCGCTCTTTCCTTGATATTTACCGACAGTAAATCTCACATTGAGGTCGATGGGTCGCAAGGCAAAAGGTAGCGTAAAGCGGTTCCCGATTTTGGCGATTTGGTGATAACGGTCAAGACCACAGAGGTTCCAGCCAAGGTGAATTCGGTCGGCGTACTTTTGGTCTAAGTGAGAGGAAAAGTGCCAGTCCATCAAGTCGTAATCCAATTTACGTTTTAAAAAATCGGTGAATATGTATCCCCCGGCATAGTCATTCTCGTAATTCCGCAGGGGGGTTAAGAGGTATGGCTTTAGAAACGAATCTACCAGGGGAAGTGCGGCCCAATGGGGTGAGCAGGTCTGATCGGTGTAGTCGATTAATGTGAGTTTCCCCTTTTGCTTGGCCCGTGTCCTCTCCAGGGTCCGGACGACGTCATCGGCGGTATCGCGCCACGGCACCAACAGTAAAACGTGATCGTAGGGCTTTAAAGTCGCCTTTTTGACTAGCTCCTCGCTGTCCTGGGCGTGTTGAATTTCGAAGGCGAAGCCTGAGCGTTCGAGCTCAGCTTGATTCTCTAGAATCGCTCTGGCCTGGTGCCCGGCACCACAGGTCAGATGCGTTCCTCGTCCCACAAATAATACGTTTTGGCTCATTGTCTAAGGCCGACAAAATAGAGGTTTCTCACCGGTTTATCAAATCTATAAAAACGGCGTGAATAGAGTAATAGGGCATGGGGCGGAGCTAGGGTGCGGGATCGTCTGGCGCCAATTTAAAAGTTCCCGCTCGAATCGAGGACCAATATTACTCTGTATATTTATCGGAGATTTTAAATAGGGCCTTCTTGATCGCAGAAAATTTCTCCGAAAGAACCGAGTCGGACCTCGCCCAATTGAGGGCCATCACGTTATGTGGTGATGGCATTAATGCGGCATACGTCTCGGCTTTGTCCTCCCACTCGTTGGTCTTTGCGTAGGCGGAGACAACCCCTGGGGTGTTAGAACGATAGGAGAGGGCTGGTTTCAAATACGTAAAGTCTGACGAGTTCAATGCCTTCCAACTGGCGTTGGGTAAAAGGAGCGGCTGTACCTCGATGTCGATCATATGAAAAATTTCATGGTGAATGACCTCAGCAGCCCACGACTTGTCACACGTGGTACTCGAAAAGCTGAAAATATTTTGATGATAGGGGTCCCCATAATCGGCAAGTCCGGCGGCCTCTGTCAGCGGTGTGAAAGACACCGTTGGGGAAGCCACGATATTTTCAATTAAATGGGCGAACGAACGACTAGGCACCGTGCGCAATGACGTAAATTGTCAACACGAGAAGGTATCATCACTTTGCGTAATACCTATCGCAAGGTGACGGCCCACTACCTGCTAGTTTTAGCGGCAGCCGTAGGTGGTTAGCA
>JAYVQZ010000349.1:0-5644 GCA_043776735.1 Deltaproteobacteria bacterium
AATCTGCATCTTTTCGGGGCCGGCTTTTTCCAAAAGGCTGCGCCCCAGCGCACCGATTTGCGTTTTCTCCACCGGAGCCCGCGAAGTGATCATGAATTCACCATCACTGCGGTGGCAGCACTTCTCACAATCGCCGGTTATAGCGTGAACGATACGATTGTGGTTTACGATCGGGTGCGGGAAATTCTTGGGGGCACTGGTCCTAAGAACAACGTAAACCTCTCTGAAACCATTAATCGCGCCCTTAACATTACTCTCTCCCGAACTCTTTTGACCTCGGGTGTGACCTTGTTGTCGATTCTTCCCATTATTTTCTTCTGCAAAGGAGAGATTGGGGATTTCGCTCTTGCCATGGCATTCGGTATTTTCGTTGGGACTTATTCCACCATTTACATCGCTTCACCTATGACCATTTACGTAGAAAAGTGGATGTCGAACCGTGACAAGAAAGCCCTTGGTCGGCCCACCAAGGCCGTTACCGCGTAGGGTTTCATGACCGAATTTACGTACGTTAAAGATCTTAAAAATCACATCGGTAAATCCGTTTCGCTTCGAGGCTGGGTCTACAACAAACGCAGTTCGGGGAAAATTAAGTTCTTAGTTTTTCGTGACGGCTCAGGAACCGTTCAAGCAATTTTGGCCAAGGGGCAAGTTTCGGACGAGATCTTTGAAAGCTTTGAAAAGCTTACCCAAGAATCCTCTCTTAAGGTTGTGGGCAAAGTTCGCGAAGACAAACGCTCTCCGATTGGAGTGGAACTGGATCTGGAATCGTTTGAACCGATTCAGATTGCCGGGGAATATCCCATCAGCCCAAAAGAACACGGCCCGGATTTCCTGCTAAGCAACCGCCACCTGTGGTTAAGAAGCAATCGTCCTTACGCTATCTTGAAAGTTCGCGCCCGGTTTATTAAAGCCGTGCGGGACTTCTTTGATAACAATGGTTTCCTTTTAGTAGACACCCCTATTTTTACGCCAGCTGCTTGTGAGGGCACGACCACCCTTTTTGAGACGGAATATTTTGGGGAAAAGGCCTATCTCTCTCAGAGCGGTCAGTTGTATTCCGAAGCCAGTGCCATGGCCTTTGGCAAAGTCTACTGCTTTGGTCCAACGTTTCGCGCGGAAAAGAGTAAAACGCGTCGCCATCTCACTGAATTTTGGATGGTGGAGCCAGAAGTCGCTTTTAACGATTTAGAAGACAACATGAAGTTGGCGGAACGATTTCTTGAGTACACGATCCAAACCGTACTCAAAGACTGTGCCGCTGAGCTAAAACTACTTGAGCGAGACACCACTAAACTCCAAGCGGTAAAGGCTCCATTCCCAAGAATTAGCTACGATGAAGCTATCGATTTACTGAAGAAAAAGGGAATGCCCACAGAATGGGGCGGAGACTTCGGCTCCCCCGAAGAGACGGCACTGGCTGAAATGTTTGATCGTCCGGTATTTGTTCATAGATACCCGGCTGCGATCAAAGCCTTTTACATGAAGCCAGATCCCAAAAACCCCAAATTGGCGCTTGGAGTTGATTGCCTAGCGCCTGAAGGGTACGGGGAGATAATCGGCGGCGGGCAGCGTGAAGAGGATTACGACGCCCTTTTGGCTCGTCTAAATGCCCATGGTCTGCCCCGGGAAGCTTTTGAATGGTACCTTGATTTGCGCCGCTACGGCTCGGTGCCCCATTCTGGATTTGGTTTGGGAATTGAGCGGACCGTTGCCTGGATTTGTGGGCTAGATCACTTACGAGAAGCCGCTGCCTTTCCTCGGACGATTAACCGATTAAGGCCGTAGGCGATGGATAAGTTATTTGGCATTATCGATAAGATCGACCGGGCATACGACTCCAAGTTGAGGTACACGCTGATTGAGAAGACCGGAAAGTACCTTCACGGCACGATAGTGGACAGCTGGGTAAGGCTTTCGGGTGGGAAAATTAGAGGAAAGATCGTCTTTATTTCCGACGAAAAAGGTTCGGTTGAGATTGACGCTAACGATATTTTGGACCTGCTGCTGGAAGGCGCTCCAGCTAAGAACTAAGGGGAAAACGTGATTGTAGGAATACCCAAAGAGATCAAGAACCGAGAAAACCGCGTGGGCATGGTCCCTTCCGGAGTTCGTGCGCTGATAGCAGCAGGCAGCAAAGTGCTTGTCCAACGCGGAGCGGGCTTAGGTAGCGGCATTCCAGACAAAGCCTACGAAACTGTTGGAGCCACTATGGTCAATTTGGCCGCCGAGGCATGGTCGGCTGAGATGGTCATCAAAGTGAAAGAGCCGATGGCCGATGAATATCCCCTGTTGCGCCCAGGTCTTATCCTCTACACCTATTTGCATTTGGCTGCCGATCTTCGCCTAACCCAAGTTTTGCTGGAGAAAAAGGTTACCGGTATCGCCTACGAGACGATTCAGGAAAAAGACGGTTCTTTGCCGCTGCTGCGCCCCATGAGCGAAGTGGCTGGCCGCATGTCGGTTCAGATTGGCGCCTACTACCTACAGACAAGTTGGGACAACACCTCTACGGGCCGAGGAATCTTACTTGGCGGCGTTCCTGGAGTTAGCCCCGGTCGAGTAGTAATCATTGGGGGAGGCGTTTCAGGCGCCAATGCCGCCATGGTCGCCTTAGGCATGGGCGCCCAAGTCACCATTCTTGATCTCGACGTGAAGCGCCTCGAGTACCTCGAGCAGATTTATAAGGGACGCCTCACGACTTTAATGTCGAATCACGACAACATTGAAGAGAGTCTCCATCATGCCGATCTCTTAATCGGTGCGGTTTTGGTCCCCGGGGCACGCGCTCCTAAGCTTGTAACGCGTGCGATGCTTAAGAACATGGTTCCAGGATCTGTCCTCGTGGATATCGCTGTCGATCAAGGGGGCTGCGTGGAGACGTGCCAACCGACCTCTCATGAAAAACCCACCTTCGTCGTTGATGGTGTAATTCACTACTGCGTAACGAATATGCCCGGTGCCGTCGCCCGGACGTCGACGTTTAGTTTGACCAACAGTACCTTGCGCTACGCCTTGTTCCTGGCAGAAAAGGGAGCGGAGAAAGCGGCCCAGTTGAGTCCTGCGTTGGCAAAAGGGTTTAATACTTATCAGGGAAAACTGGTTCATGACCAGATCGCTTTGGCCCACGAACTTCCGTTTACGGCGCTTGAATTTTAACCCCCTGCACGGGACTATTGCGTCTTAAGGAGAGGGAATTTGAATTTCGCGGTTATCATTATTCCAACCTACAATGAGGCGGAAAACATCTTCCCGCTTCTCACGGAATTGCGTGAAAAGGTTCCATTTGCCGATATTCTCGTGGTTGACGATAACTCTCCTGATGGCACCGGAAAAAAGGTTCGCCAATTTGCAAAGTTCGATGACAAAGTTTTTCTGCTCGAACGTGCGGGCAAAGAAGGCTTAGCCTTGGCCTATTTTGCGGGATTTCAGTGGGCCATAGAACACAAATACGAACGTATGGTTCAGATGGATGCCGACTTCTCCCATGCTCCAGCTAGTGCTGCTGTGATGCTTATGGCGCTTGACGATGCCGATGCTGTCTTTGGATCGCGCTACGGAAAAGGCGGGGGAACTCAGGGCTGGTCTAAATATCGTGAGGCAATTAGTCGCACAGCAAATCTATACGCAAAGACCATTCTGCGTTTTCCTTTCAAAGATGTGACCAGTGGCTTTAACGCCTGGAGAATTACAGCCCTCAAAGAGGTAAACTACTCTACTATCAAATCGCGAGGGTACGTTTATCAGGTGGAACTAAAATACCGCGCGTTCCGGCAGGGGCTGCGAATGAAAGAGTGTCCCATTATTTTTACCGAGCGACGCTCGGGGGTTTCTAAAATCAACGGCCCGATTCTTTTTGAAGCGGCGTGGAGTGTTCTTAAACTTCTTAAATCCTAAGCCATGCCTACTCTTCATGAACGCGCAGAAAGACTAAAGGCTGAAATTCGCGACGCTGACTACCAATATTACGTCTTAGACAAACCAACGATCTCAGATGCCAAGTACGACAAACTCTTCAATGAACTTGTTGCCTTAGAAAAACAGCACCCCGAACTCCACAGCCCCGAATCCCCCACTCAGCGGGTCGGCGGTTCCCCTTTAGGAAAGTTTACCAAGTACAAGCACCACATTCCGATGCTCAGCTTGCAGAAGGCCCATGAGCTGGACGAGGTTAAAGATTTTTTTAATCGTTGGACAGAGAGCCTCGCCGGGCGTTTTGATGTTATTGCTGAGCCAAAACTAGACGGACTGGCTGTTGAATTAATATACGAAAAAGGTCTCTTTATCAGCGCAAGCACACGAGGAGATGGCGTCACGGGAGAAGTAGTAACCTCAAACGTCAGAACGATACGAAGCGTCCCTCTTAAACTTCGAGGGAAAGTGCCTCCCAGAATTGAAGTTCGCGCAGAAATAATTTTTCTTAAAGATGATTTCTTAAAACTCAACGAGGAGTTAGTAAAAAGCGGTGAGGCCCCTTTTGCCAATCCAAGAAATGCAGCGGCGGGAAGTATTCGCCAGCTCGACCCCAAAATTGCAGCCGCTCGTCCTTTAGACCTTTATTGCCATGGAGTGGGCGAGTACGACGGACCGTCTATCAAGACGCACGGTGAGTTTTTGGAGCTCTTTGTGCAATGGGGTTTAAAGACCAACCCACACTGGCAACGACTGAACTCCCCTGAGACGGTATTTTCCTACTTTGAAAAATTGGAGGCGGATCGACTCACTCTCCCCTTCGAGATCGATGGCGCCGTTGTGAAAGTAAATCGAATTGAAGACCAGCTTGAGCTTGGGACGGTAGCCCGTTCTCCCCGTTGGGCCATTGCGTATAAGTTTAAAGCCCAAGAAGAGAACACCAAGCTACTTGAAGTTCAGTTTCAAGTGGGGCGGACGGGTGCCGTCACTCCGGTGGCCCATCTTGAGCCGGTCTCAGTGGGCGGGGTAACCGTAAGCCGAGCTACGCTTCATAATGAAGCCCAGATTCGCACGCTCGACATTCGGATCGGGGATACGGTTATCATAAAACGCGCCGGAGACGTCATTCCCTACATCCAAGGGGTGGTTTTTGAAAAACGTACTGGACGTGAAAAAGAGATAACCGTTCCCACCCAGTGCCCAGAATGTGGCGACAAGCTCGTTCACGAAGAGGGAGAGGTTGCAATTCGATGCATCAATGTGGTGTGCCCGGGTAAGGTTGCTGAAAGCCTGAAACACTTTGCCTCAAAGCGAGCGATGAATATTGAGGGCTTAGGGGAAAAGTGGATCGACCTGCTTCTTAAAAAAAAACTGATTCGCCATTTCGCCAGTCTCTACGAACTCACAACAGATCAGTTACTCACGTTAGAAAGACAGGGAGAGAAATCCGCGCAAAAGCTTTTTGATTCGATTCAAAAAAGCAAGAAAAACACTCTGGCCCGTTTCATTTATGCTCTAGGAATTCGTTTCGTTGGTGAAAGAACGGCCGACCTGCTTGCGCAAAATTTTGGCTCCCTAGAGGCTTTTGTCGCTGCCGATGAGGGGAGGCTTTGCCAAGTCGAAGAGGTAGGCGAAAAAGTAGCCCGGAGCGTAAAAGAGTTTCTCTCGGACAAAAAGAATCTAAAAGAGATTCAAGCACTTCTTAAAAATGGAGTAGAGCCAACCCACTCAG
>JAYVQZ010000350.1:0-5624 GCA_043776735.1 Deltaproteobacteria bacterium
GGCCGAGCAGTACGGGAAGCGTTTAATTTCTCCTGAGGGGCGTTATTCCCGATCCTCCCATAGTTTGTGGCTTGAGACTGTGGAAACAGGAACCCTCACGTTGGGCACCCCCACTCACTTTCAAGATCTTATTGGTTACATAAAAGAAAAAGAAATAATCCCTCCTCGCTCTTACTCGGCAATTATCGGCGGGGCGCCCGTCTTGCGTGAGTTGTGGGTTAACATTCAAAACACTTTGAATATTGATGCGCCCAGCATCGGGTATGGGGCAAGTGAACTATCGCCTGGTGCCTCTCATTTAGCACCGGGTTTGACGCCACAAGAGGACAATGAAATTGGGATTGCTTTGCCCAATGTGAAGATCGAAATTTCTTCCGGGCGGGGAATGCGGGTAGAGGGAGAAAATGTTTGTCTGGCGTATGTTCAAAAAGACCAACTGATTTTTCCTCACGAGATCTGGATACGCGATTCAGTAGTAAAGCGCGCAGACGGCCGCATGGTTTTTTGCAACCGAACTGATCTGCTTTTGAATCGGGGCGGTGAGAAGTTTTTCTTTGAAAAGATTGAAGCCGCATTAAAAAATCAGGCCGGCATCGAAGCGGTAGCCGTAGGGATTCCTCACTCAAGACTTGGGGAGGAGCTAGGCCTTTTAGTGCGCAAAGACGAAAGTTCAAAAGATAGCCAAGAAGCGGTTTATCGACTTTTGAAAAAAGAGTTCTCCAAAGAATTCGACCCTTCGTTTTTCTTTGTAATCAGCGACTTTCCCCGGGGAGAGAGCTCAAAGATCGATCGGCGGGCCTGCTTAAAGTATATGGAGGACCAGCTTGTTACCTCTTAGTGCTGAGCTCCTAAAGGCCTATCTGCCGCATCGGGGCCCGATGATTTGGATTGATCGGGTCATAGAAATTACCCCCGTTGGCGGGCGCTGTGAGGTTACTCTGATGACCGACGCGCTCTATTTCAAAGACGGACGCCTGATACCTAGTGCTCCGATTGAGTGGATGGCACAGGCGGCCGGCTATTGCGCGGCAGCCAGAATTCACCTGGGGCTGACTCCCGAATATAAGAAACTTACCCAAACCTTTTTAGTAGGTATCCGAGCCGGAATATTACCCGACCTCTCCCAAATTAGGGCAGGCGAAGTGCTTCAGATCGACACCGAGATGGTGCGCCAGCTTCCGCCGTTGGCTTTGATTCGCGGGACCATTTCACGGGCTGACCAGGAACTCTGTTCGATTGTTCTTAAACTCTACGGACAGAGTGACCAGCCCGAAATAAATGGGTTCTAAATTTAGTCGATCGGCAGATTCAAAGAGACTGAGTCTTTTCGTACTTTATTTTTGTCGTCCGTGCTTTCCACAGGATCCAACGTAAAAACAGCGGTACCCTTCGCTTTAATCTTTGGGTCGAAGGCGAAGTGCAACAATCGTTCTTCCGACTGATTGGCACCCACTTGAATCGCTTTACCTTCCTTTTTGTAGACCCCTTTTTGTCCCTCAAAGGTAATAGTAATGGCCGTCTCGTTGACCGTGATCAATTGGGCAGAATTGTTATTAAAGACCACCTTCATGTCGATCATGTTCCTTTTATTTTTTAGCCACTTAACATCGGCATTGAGCCCTTTTTTAGCTCCCTCAACCGGACTGGATTGGTATGCCACTTTCTTGTGGCCGCATGCGCTTAATACGAAATAAGAAACCGCCAACAGCGAAACTAAAACCTTTTTTGTCATTTTATTCTCCAAAATTTATTGTTACGGACACGAACGATTGATCTGAATCTTACCTAGCACGGCCACTCCAGAATCCCCATCATTGCTCGCGGCTACCGCAGTACCGTCGTCGGTGCTTGCTAAGTGGGCTTTGCAATGAATGTTGATCTCGGATTTTCCCAATACGGCCACAGCTCCTTTAAGACAATACCATCCGTTGGGATTCATCAGCTGATAGGTCTGCTTGCTCATGACACTGACGGAATGCTTCACGAGAATTAGTTCAGGTTGGGAAGAGGTTTCCATATCTTTTACTGTACCGCCGATGCCCAAAACTTTAACCTTCGCCGCAAGCTTACGAAACGAAGGGTTTTGGCCGAACGGGTGCTTGCCCCATGCCTTCAAACAAGCATCGATATCCGGATTTGCCAGCGCCAGGCCCGAATAGAGAAAGGCCATTGTAATGAAAAGACATTTCATGATTTTCCTAACTTTTTAAAACTGAAAGGCCATTCCGACACCGGGGGCTCTATCGTTCATTACCAAAGGCATGACCATAAGCTTAGAACTATGTTCGGCCACAGGCTTTTCGCGTAAGTCGGCTCCGGTAACCCAAAGATCAACCACTTCCCAAACGTGAAGCCCAAGTGCGGCGATTAAGCCAATCGTCCCGATGGTTCCAATGCTGGTGGCGCGAACGGTAGTAACCCCCAAACTAGTGGAAGTGCCAAAGCGTGTGTCGGCAAAAAAAGCGGTATAGGCGGCCGCTTCTCCGAGCGTGAAAACCAAACCGAGGGGCATGTAGCGCCGTTGAATGGCATGACCAATTCCAAAACCAACCACCGAACCAACGATGCCACCGGTAATGTAGCGCCCGGTTGAAATACCCCCGGAGCTGGCCGGTTTGACCTTTATTGGCTCAGCGGCGTTTGCCAAAGTTCCCCCAAAGGCCGAGGCGAGGGCAAAGAAGATAGGGGCTAACATCAATTTTTTCTTCAACGTTTCCATTAGGACTCCTAGGTAAAAATACGGACCTATTAAAGTACAAAAGGGCGGTATAGGAAAGGTTCTTGATTTGAAGGGGTATTCCCCGTTGCCGGGTCTCACCAAGGGGCTATCATTGCCCAGGCATGGCAAATCGGTGTGGGCTAAGCAAAAGCCGCAAATTACCTTCTGGAAAGTTCAGTGCTCCATGAAATCAACTTTTAATAGATTGATTAGAGGCATTCAGTCCTTCGTAGGACGTAAATGGTATGTCCCGCTGACTGCATTGCTTGCGGGGGTAAATTCATTTCTGCTGGTGTTCCCCATCGACCTTCTCCTGATTACCCGTTTTTTATTCAAACGCGAAGGCTGGATCCGCACCATAGCCCTGGTAGCCCTGGGTTCGGCGTTGGGTGGTGTGCTGTTGGCCGCTTTTATCAACTGGGATTTTCCCATAGCCCATCAATTTATCGAAAACTCCAATTCTCACACGCTGGGATTCTGGTCCGGTGCGGCCCAATTCGTCCAACGCCACGGCACCCTCGGAGTGGCAATCGCCGCACTGAGTTTTGTTCCCTTGCAATTTACGGTAGTCTCGGCGGCTTTGACACGAATCCCACTCCCCGCGATTCTAATCGGTATCTGGATAGGCCGCGGACTTAAGTATTTTATCTTCGCCATGATCTGCTTTTATGCTCCCCATTGGTTGCCGAAGAAAGAGCGAAGACCAAACCGTTTCAATTCGTAGACGACTCTAATCCCCTAGCCCATAGACCCAAGAGCCCTGTCTACTATTTTTAACAAATAAAAATACTTTAGTCATTTTGTTAAAACTATGTTAACTCCGGTTGCTGAAACCATGCCTCTCACCGGTCATCCAAGCCACAGGAGTTTTGCGCGACTTGGGGAAAGGTGACTGGCAATAACTAAAGGTAGTTGTCATGCTTCAGAGAATGCTTTTGTTTGTTTCGGCATTGGGGATTTTTCTAGGTTTGGTTGCCTGCGGAAAACAGGGAACTCTCGGAGTCCAGGAAACCCAACGCAATGACTTGGGCCCTGAACTCTTAGGCGTGTGGACTTCCCACTGCGAAGGCAAGCGAATCAATCGCCTTACGTTCGCCGGCCAAAGACTCACGGTCGAACGGGTTGTCTTTTTGGATCCGGAATGTCAGGAGCGTCAGCGCACCACCCGCCACTCCGGGGCGTTCAAGCTCGCCCATAACTACAAAACAGGTCTAGCCAACTCCATCGTCTTTTCGCTAGATAACGATATTGGCGTTACCTTTCACATCGATGGGGAAATTGATGATCAAAACAGTAACCTTTCCAAGATTCAAAATGAAAAGGAAGTCGAGATCGTTGCGGCACAACCTTTAGCCCTAAGAAAACAGACGAGTAGGGATAACGAAATGATTCGAGCCGGGAAACAGATTACTAGTTGGAAGCGGGATGAAGAGAAGACTCTTAGCCGCCTTCAAGCGGAAAAGCTCGACGCCTCTTATAAGATATCTACCTCACCTGTTGCGGAGTTTGGGTCTCGCTTGAGTCTGAAATATGAAATCGACAACGCTTTCTTACAAATCAGCGGGGGTTCTGATTTTGCTCGCGTTTTTTCCAAGCAGTAGAACCAGCCAGGCGTCACTTTGAAATGACTTAAACTCGCAAAGTGACGCCTTTACTTTCCTTCAATTAAACGACGGTTCGCAGCGCAAAAAATGAGACTGCCCCCAAAAATGCAGCTAGTGGGAGAGTGGTTACCCAGGCCAGTATAATGCTGGCAATGGTCCTTACCTCAGCAGTACCTGTGACGACACCAATTCCAAATAGGGAGCCGCAGGCCACATGAGTTGTGGAAACCGGAAACCCTAGTTTGGAGGCAAAAATAACAATCAGGCTCGTCACAAGATTGGCAGTAAAACCTTGGCCGGCGTTCATCGCGGTCACTTTGAAAGACATCGTCTGAGCCACTTTCTTGCCATTGATGAAGCCACCCATTGCCATAACCAATGCAATCCCGCTAAAGGCAACAGCTGGGGAAAGAGGAGAGGTCACTAAAAGAAGGGCTGCCATTTTCGGCGTGTCGTTTAGGCCACGAGCAAACCCCACAGCACCAGCGCTAAGGTAGTGGAAACTGTCCATCAGCGAAAAGATTGAGACCCCCAGGAAGCGCCCTTGATAACGCTCTATACATTTTACTTGGGAGTCCACTCTTAACGACGGGGCAGTTTGAGATGACGTATAAAGTGCGATAGCACTCTCGTGACTAGTACCAACGGGAACGATCCCAACCACCTCGTTACCAATGCAGACGCATGTCTCTTTTTTTACCTTTGAAACGCGACGCGCCGTCCGAAAAACTGGATAGAGCGCCACCGCCAACCCCAGAGCCAGGAGCGGGCTAATCAACAGAGGAATAAAAAACGAGCGTCCCAGCTCTGCCACGTTCACGCCGGTCGGAGAAGCAAACCAACCTGCCCCGACGAGCGCCCCGGTCAATGCATGAGTAGTGGAGACCGGCAGTCCCAATCTGGTCGCCAGCATCACCGTCAGGGCAGCAGCAAGTGCCACAGAAAGACAAAAGCTTTTCATTCCGATTACCGTTTCAGGCACCAAACCCTTTCCAGTAAATTTGGCCAGTAATGCTTGGGCAAGAACCACCGCCGCAATCGACCCCAGTAGCGTGGTAACGGTTGCCCAAAGTCGAGCATTGTCAAAGGTGGCCACAGCGCTACCCAAGAGGGTGGAGACCCCCTTAAGATTATCGTTAGAGCCATTAGCAAAACCGAGAAAGAGAATGATAACGATTGCCGTTATAGAAAGAAGCATCGGTACAAAGTACCCAAGAAAGTCAAAAGGGCCAAGTGTGGCGCTTCGCTCTTGTACAAATTTTGCTCCACATTTTATAATTTACGGTTTAGTAGTTCATTTT
>JAYVQZ010000351.1:0-5615 GCA_043776735.1 Deltaproteobacteria bacterium
GAGGTGGTGACGCCCCAAGCGCTTCTCACACGGGGCCTGACGTTAACACCGGAAACTCTGGTCGGAATCGGAATTCAAAAGAGCGCCCTCAAGTTTTACGATCTCAAGACTGGACGATTTCACTACGTAACTAAAGTTACCTCGCCGTTAGATGTAGAAAATGGAGATGCCCCACTCGACGTACTGCACCTCAATGTTCCGCACGGGATAGACGGGGCGTTTGGATTAAAATTTTTGCTCCCGGACTATCGCAGAGTGCTCCGAGCCCTTGGGCACACAAAGTTGGTACTGGTTCACTCCCCGGCAACCAAGGAGCAAATCGACCGCTGGATCGAAACTTTACCAAAATCAGATGCGTCCCGGGTGAGGCTTGTTGATGCCGGGCGCTATTTTGAGAACCTTGACTGGTGGGCCCAGGATGGCTCCAAGCCAAAAGGAAAAGAACGGGGTTTGCCGTGCCTACTCATTCCGAAAGGCCCTGTGGGCTCCTCGAATTCAATTCGATACGAAGGGGGAATTAGAGGGTTAATCGATTCTGGCTTTGCAACCCCCCATTTTTCCCCCTTCCGGTTTGAAGGCGGAAACATTGTAGTTGGGGCTGATCATGCCTTTGTCGGGTCCGATATTGTGGAGGCGGCAATGAAAGACTTTAGAATTACCCGCCAGGACGCCTTAACGGCATTGGGTCAAGAATTCGGGAAAAAGATTCTGGAAATTGGCGTCCCTTCTAATATCGGTGGAAAAAAACAGACGTCTTTTCACGTTGATCTGACTCTTGCTGTCGCCCGTGACCTAAATACGGGGAAAGAGGTTGTGCTTTTGGAGGATCCTAAATCGGCTCTCGAAATCCTCCTGGGAAAGGGAGCTATGGAAACCGAGCAGGGATTTCTCAGCGCGCAAACCGGCTGGAAAAAATCCGCGCAAGGGAAACAAAAGTCTTGGGAAGAGAAGGATCTGGAGTCGCTGCTCAGCAATCTTACTTGGGAAACCTATCAATACCGCATGCTCCAGCAACAATACCTACAAAGCCAACTCGCTGCCAGCGGTTACACCGTCCTTCCTATTGGAGGACTCACTCAGTTTACCAACGGGCAGCTACCCAACGAATTTGCGATACCGATAAACTATACCAATGTGATTTTATCTGGCGCTCACGCTCTAGTTCCCCAAACGGGGAACCCTGGTTTGGATTCGGCGGCCGTCAGAAAATACAAACAGCTGGGGTATCAGGTTATCCCAATGCCTTCTGCGGCGTTTCTCTTTTGCGCTAGCGGTGGCACTCGCTGTGGGGCCCAAACACTTCGTTGAGAAATACGAAAGATAAGTTATGCGACTGTTCTTTGCTGACTACAACCGACGCGGAAAAACAGGGTAAAAAACAAGGGGGGTAAGATCCGTGGCGGAGGCTACCGTGAGGCCCAAAAGTGTTCATTAAGAAACACTCCCTCATTGAGATTGATATTAAGAACTCTCAACTCGGAGATTTGAAGCTGTTGCATGAAACCCAACACTAAAATCAGGTTGCTAACCTGAGTGTCCGCGTAGGGCCCTCCAATCTGCTTGTCTGTCCATCCCAATCTTTCTTCCAGCGTCTGTTTTATCTTTTCGCTCGTCAGTGGGTTTTTTTCCATCGTATTGGTCTGTCCAAGAACGCTTTTTGCTAGGACAGGGCCGATTCCAACCACGCGAGCCCCCGGAGACCGTAACCGCGCGCGGATATCGGGGTTCATTTTTGCGGTGAACGTTTTTACATAATTCAAAGCGCTCATCATATCGGCCGGGCTTATTGGATTTGGACTCTGGGTGCCGGCAGGTTTGTGTTGGATTGTCTCAATGAGATGTTGTTTAAATGTCTCCGAAGCGAGAGTTTCTTTTTGAATAATGAATCGGTTCATACTTCCCGCGCGTGCGCCTTGGCGCAGTACCGATAACTGCATCGTAGCACCCCCGATGTCCCAGACGATGAGATCGAGTGGCGCAACCTCTTCAGTCAGACTTCGAGAAACCGTTCCCAGTGTTGCCAAAACGCCTAGCACCGCCGTTTCATCTTGAGAAAGGATCGTAATGGGAACATTGGTCTTGGAGGTAAGATAGTCGATGGCGTACTTTCGATTTGTAGAGTCACGAAAGGGAGAACCCGCGACTCCTCTGCAGTCCAGAGGTTTTTCAGAGGCGATGGCTCGCTGAGTAGTCAGCTTGTTCCAAGCCGCGCGCTTAAGACTCTCAATGGCCTCAACTCCGCTGGCGAGTGATGCTGAAGAGATCTCACTTTTTTCTGTCATTAATGCCTTGTAAGATACTTTCTTTTCATCTTCAAAAAGAACGCTGACTATTCTTTCTTGAGTGAGATCAACTAACGCCACCTTGAGCTTGGTCGAGCCACTCCCAATATCGAACGCACAACGAACCACTACGTTACCCACTGGCAGGCTTGTGCGGGTTTGATGGGAGTCTGTGATTTCCGCAGGTAGGGGAGCTGGGTGACCTAGAATCATTAGCGCCCCAAAATGGAGACAAGACACTGGGATCGAGGCGAGATGGCGTAGCAAGGTTTCCCCCATTCTTGGCCCCAATTGTAGAATGCAAAAAATTGTTACACCGTGGTGCTCAAACACGTTGTTGAGAATCCCGACTACTCGATTCTTCAAACTAAATACGTAAGAATAGTTATGCGACATTCATAGCTATGCCAACGACCGAACTCAAAAAATAAGGTAAAAAACCCATTTGAGACGGAGAACTCTTACATGCCCGAATGGCTCTTACAGACGATATCGATGATAGGGGCAGTGCTTGTCCTTTTTCCTTTTATTGCCTCAGCCTTTGATCGAATGAATAAGGATGGCTTTCTCTATGCCTTTCTCAACTGTGTCGGGACATTTCTATTGGCGTTCTCAGCCCTCAGGCCGCTTAACCTTGGCGTCGTTGTCTTAGAAGGCACCTGGAGTGCGGTGAGTTTCGTACTTTGTATTCGCGCCTATCCTTGGACAGAGGGTGGGGCGGTGGGGATTTTTGTGCAGGTTTGGAAAAAGAACAAAAATAAGGGGCACGAATAGCTTAAACGGCTATTCGTACCCCTTATGAAATTACGTCGACTTGGGAAGATTGTTCGTCAACCAGTCGATTAGGATTTCTGAGGCCTCGCGAAGGTAAGGCTTGTTGAACTCTTTAATCGATTCTTTATCTTCAGTGGTTTCTGGGTTTTTGTCCTTTTTCTCTTTCTTATCTTTATCTTTTTTCTTGAGTTCCGAGAGGCGAATGACGTTCTTGTTCTTTTTCGCCTCTTCAATATTCTTAAAAATCTCAGTGAACTTGGTACTCTTTGTAACTCGCTCAGTGGATTTTTCTGCCAATTTCTTGACCGCTGGTCCTTCAACAGGAATCCAATGCTCCTCTGGGCCGGCACCATTGGCCTCAGCTGAGAGGAAATTGGGGATGGATTGCGCAGGAAGAGGATAGTCTAAAGCCCCTTCACCGACTTCTGGATTATTCAGGACGGAGGGGAGAGTAACGTCTGAGTTGACACCGGCATGCTGGGTGGACGCTCCGCCCGGCAAAAAGAACATACCCGTGGTCACTTTCATTGCCCCTAAACCCAACGGGAGAGGTGAGATCACCTGAACCGATCCTTTTCCAAACGTGTGATCGGCCCCTACAATAACTGCTCGTTTGTAGTCCTTAAGGGCTCCCGCCAAAATTTCTGAAGCAGAAGCGCTGTAACGGCTGGTAAGAACGACCAACGGCCCGTTATATACCGTCTCAGGGTCTTGATCGGGGATGATCTGCGTCTTCATGTCACCATCTTTGGTGGCAACGACGCCGCCTTTTTTCAAAAACAGTCCGGAGATACGAACGGCCTCTTCTAACAGTCCGCCGCCGTTAGAGGAGAGGTTCAGGACAATCCCGTCAATCTTCTCTTTCTTAGCCTCTTCCAGAAGTTTTTTAATGTCAGCAGAACAAGAACGTGAGCCGGCCGCTCCCCCTCCATAGAAAGAGGGCAGATCAATAACTCCAATTTTATAATTTTTATCTCCGCGGGTGACTTTCTCATAAGTCAGTTTGGCTGCGGATTCCTTTATGTCTATTTTGTCTCTGATGATGGTGGCATCGAAAGTTTCTGTCTTGGCGGCTTGTCGTAAAATAGTAAGGGTGACTTTTGTTCCCTTTTTCCCGCGAATCAATTTCACAACCTCACGGAGGTCCATGTCGATGATGGGAACCGGCTTTGATTTTTCTTGCGCCACGGCAATTATCTTATCCTTGGCTCGCAATTTTTTACTCTTCTCAGCGCCTCCTCCAGGGATGAGCTCTTCGATCACCGTAAGGCCATCCTGTGAGGTGAGGGTGGCTCCGATCCCTTCCAGGGAAAGGTGCATGTGAATTTCAAAGTCCTCCAAGTTGTCGCGAGTTAAAAAGCTGGAGTGGGGGTCAAGGGCAAGGGCGAAGGCCTCTGCCATTGAAGCCACACGGTCTTCCGCTTTTTTCTCTGTGATCCGCTTTGTGATTAGCTCGTAGCGGTGGGTCATCTGCTTTTTTGCCTCAGGAAGTTTCATCTGAGCCTGGGCGTAGTTCATCATTTGAAAATGAATCATGTTGAGGAGGAAGGCGTCTCGTTCCTCTTTTTTCTTTGCGTAGTTTCTTTTCTTGGGGTCGAAAACGAATTCCAGGGATTCATTCACCTTAAAGTCTTTAGCATTTACTACGGACGTCACGTACAGCTCATTCTCTTTCGCCCGCGCTCCTAAAACAGTAAATGCATTAGTAAGGGCATCGCATTGCCCTTCATTGAGTTTATCAAAGACAGCAGTAAGTTCTGTCTTCATCTTCTCCACATCGGATTCCAGTAAATGGGTTTTCGATGGGTCAAGATTTCGAATGAACTGTTCCACCGTTCGCTGCTTAACTACATCGGTGACCTTCTTCTGCGAGTAATGATGGCGAAGGTAGTAATCAAAAATTTGGGGAAGGTGTACGCATTGCAGGTTTGCTGCTGAGGCGTTGGGAACTAACCCGAGTAGGGCGATCAAGGCTATGGTTAGACTCAAGCATCGTTTCATTGAAGCGGCTCCTAGGGTGTGAATGCAGTAATTCTTAGCGAAGGAAAAGCCTTCGTTATTAATGTTATCCGATACCCAACGTCTTATCGGACAACTAAATGAAAGTCTTAAGGAAAAAGAGGGCCCTGCAGCTCCATTTCCCTCAGATCAGCAAGGCAAAGCCGCGCAATTCAAGATGGGAGCGGGTTTCCGCCCCACCAAGGCAATTTTCCGTTCTTTTTCTTTTTTGGCGCAGCCAGCCATCTTTAATTTCATACCCCTAATGGACGAAGCAGCAGCAAGGAGTGCAACATTTTCGATGGTTGCTTGGAACGGTAGTGATACCAATCGGTTAAGGCCGGTTCCTTGACTTCCCCCTAGCCCGTCCCACTCTTTCATTGTGGGATGTTGCGGGAAGCCAATCTCGCCGCCCCGTTGGGCAATTACTATGAGCGAAGCACTAAAAATCCAGTATCCCGTAATTCCTTTGAATCAGTTTGTGATGTTCCCTGGTGTGAGTGTGCCATTGACCTTAAATGACGAGGCTTCTCAAAAGTCCTTTCGGGTGGCGGAAAGCCA
>JAYVQZ010000352.1:0-5598 GCA_043776735.1 Deltaproteobacteria bacterium
TCAAAAGTTGAAACTTGCGAGCAGAGTGTCTTTCCAACCAGCGCGTCAAATATAGCGCTGCGCGAAAAACAAAGTTCTCAATCCCAAACCCTTTAAAGAAACGCTTCTGAAGAAGTTCCATGGTGTTTTGCCGTACTCGTCGTCTATTGCCGTTTTTTATTCGTGATAACTAAAATTATAACTAATAAAAGGCATTTTAGGTGGGCTTTTTTCACGCCGTTATTAATTCTTTCTTTTTCACTTTAAAAAAAACCAGATTCGAGAGCGGATGCGTTACAAGAAAAAGTAAGGTTGGAGCCTTTTAAGAAGGTTTTCGTACCCCCCTCAATCGCACCGCGTAAACGCATGCGAAAAGCCCCCTTTTACGGGGTTCTTTTAAGGCGTTTTTTGGGGCGAGGTTTATCGGCTTTATTTGCGGGTTTTTGGTGGGAGGGGATTTAAAAAAAATTCTTCGTTCTGTTTTTTCCATGTCTTGCCGCACTAGTGGATTTTCGAAATAATAGAGGTTCATGAAAAATCTATTTTTCGCGTTTGGCCTTTTTTTTCTCGCGGCATGCGCCACTACCGGCCCAAAAGCGGAACCGTATTACACGCGTCTTTATAATGGGAATTTTGACGAGGTTTGGACCTCTGCGTTAAAAGCACTCAATGATTATCCTTTAAAGCTCAGCAATAAAGACGCCGGGAAAATTCAGTCTGAAATCGTGAATGGTCCCTACAACGATCTGATGTTCACCCACCCAGAGACGCTGGAGTTGCCTGAGCGCTTTCGGTATTCCGTTCGTTTGAATTTTGCCAAACTCACCTCGGACGACAGGCAGCCCCTCACCCGGGTTCGCGTAATTAAGGAGCTTGAGAAATTTAACGATTTTTATACGGGGTGGACGAGTCTGCCGTCCGACGGCATTGAGGAGAGAGTTCTCTTGTACCGCATTGAGCACATTCTGCAGATGGAAAAGACTCTAGCAAAACCATAGTGTCTTTTAGTCTTCGCTACTACGCCGGGCAGTTTTGATCGTTTTTCGGTGAGATTTATCAGTCAGGCGCCGTTCTTTAGCCCCTCGCGTTACCTTGGTCTTTATTCGACGCTTCTTTTTCTCGAAGAATTTGGCTACTTTTGCCTCAAGCCGTTCCCAACAGAGGGAGCGGTTTTGCCCTTGCATCCGCCTTTCAGTGGCGGTGGCGACAAGCCCGGTAGGGAGATGCCACATGCGCACTCCGGTCTCGCGTTTGTTGCGGTTTTGACCGCCAGGCCCGCCGACTCTAAGAAACTCGACAACGACATCCGTCTCTTTGATCAAAGTGGCCTCCGCTAATTTCGAAAGTCACTATCGCGAGCCGTCTGCTCTTTGGGTACAGTACCGGTGCTTTTTTCATCCAGTAGGGGATCGGGTAGATAGCGATCAGGCAACTCAGCAAAGGCCTGATCGAGCGAGGTTCCCCAATTAAAACGAACCAGATGAAAGAGAGCGGCTATTCCATCCTTCCAATTGATCTTTTTTCCCTGAAGTTTGGTGCGCGGAAAATAGGAAACCGGAAGTTCATAGACTCGAGCGCGAGTCTTAGCGATATACGCTGTCATTTCAATCTCAATGCCAAAACGAGGGGAGGAGAGTTTCATCGCCTTGAGGATTTCGGTACGAAATAACTTGTAACACGTCTCCATATCCGTGAGGTAAATACCCGATAGCATATTGCTCGCCATGGTTAGAAAGCGATTGATAAAATAATGGTACGTTCGATGAACCTGGGGGCTGCCCTGTTTGAAGCGGCTCCCGAAAACTACGTCACACCGGCCTTCCATGAGGGGTTCCAGAAGGCTTTGAATGTCCCTGGGATCATATTCAAAATCGGCATCCTGAATGATGATAAAATTACCTTTGGCCGCCACTATTCCAGAAACGATAGCAGCGCCCTTCCCGCAGTTTTTCTCATGGCGTTTTGAAACAAATTGGTATTTGCGTTGAAGTTCGGCAAGGATCTGGCTTGTCCCATCCGTCGAGGCGTCATCGATAAAGATCCATTCCACGTCGATGGAAAAGGGGGTGGCATATAGCCGATGCACTACCGAGGCGATGGTGCGGGCCTCATTATAAACAGGAACTAGTATACTAAGCATATTACTTGGCATTGTGTTTCACCTAAATACACTGCACCGCACTAATTAATACGGAGCGGCATTCATTTCTAATAACCAGCTAGTCGTCGCATTGAGGCAGCAAAAAGTCACTTAGGCTAACGATTTTCCCCGGTTTTTCCGAAACCTTTAGAGAGGACCTTTGCCTTTACTATGATCCAACAACCAGCCAATGAATTCCAGCTCGTAATTAAAGGGCTAGGCTATGTTCGGACTCACTGGTGGCTATTGCTGCTAGAAGTATTGGTGGTCTATGGCATCGGCTTTAATGATTACCTGAAGACTCCCCCGGTCTACGAGTCTAGCGCCTCGGTGCTAATCGACAATTCTCGCCGGCAACTCTACCAATCGGTTTTCGTCATGGCCTCGGTTAATAACTCCGCCCGCCGGCAAAATTTGGGAAGTCTCCTTACCGGCCAGGAAATCATGGAGAGGTACCGCAATCAATTGGTGGACCATTACAATACAGAGGGCCGTCCCAACTATCTTTCCCCCTTTTTTAACCGGGGAGAACCACTGCCTGTCGATGCCTTTCGTGCCCGACTTAATGTTAGCTGGGATAAAAACAGCGATATTTTTCCGGTAAACTGCTCTGCTAACGACCCGGATGCAGCCAGAGATTTGTGCCTGGTCTTCTTAAATACGATCCAGGGTTATTATCCTGAAATCGGACAGCGCGAATCGATGATGAAACGGGAGTTCCTCTCTCGCCAAATCAGTTCTCTTAGCCGCCAGATTGCGGAAAAAGAAAATCATTTTGCCGACTTTCAGAAACAAAATTCCGAATTCATGGATTTTCTAATTGCCGATGTCGAGGAAAAAGGTCGCGTTCGCCTTCGCAGTGAGCTCAGCGCTCTTCGCGACAGCGCAGAGGCCAACCGCGCGATGAAAAGTTTGCTCATGCGAGGCTCTTCTTCAAAGCGCGGGGAGCATGTGGAGCTTCAGCCGGCGATTCAGTCGTTGACCGCACGGGTATCTGAACTTCGCTTCCAGTTAAAGCTTACCGAAGAATCCCAGAATCCCGATCGCGAACAACGAATCGCTGAGCTCACCGAACAATTGGCCGGCACACAAAATGATTTAGCGGCGCTTAATGATCAAGAGGCGGAATCCGTTTCGCGAACACCAATCACTGCACAGGCGGCCCGAGACCGCATATCCTCTCTTGAGCTTGAATTTCGCACCAGCCTCATCAGAAAGAGTCGTTTAGAACGGTCTTTGGCTTCGCTCAATATCCGAGAACGCCAATTTCAGGCGCAAAAATTAGAGTTCGAGCGGCTCAAGGCCGAGCTTATCCACCGCCGTACCCTTCTTAAGAATCTCTATAGTAAGGAACAAGAAGCTGAGATCGAGCTTTCTGCAGGAAGTGCCGAAGTTTTCCGTTTGCGCGAGCCCTCCAGGAACCCCGTTAAGGTCTCCCCCCAGATCCAGCGTGTGATATACGGCTCGCTTTCGCTCACTCTTTTTCTGATGGCGATCACCGTAATTCTCTTAATGGCGCTCTTCCCAAGGCTCGACAGCGAAGCCGAGGTAAACCGCCTCAACCTGCCGATTTTGGGAAAGGTTCCGGCCTTTTCTGGTTCCGTGCAAACCGAAGATGATATCCCCGCATTCGGTGTGGAATACCTTAAGATCATGAACTACCGCCTGTTAAGAGAAACCAAGGACAACCGTTGTCCCATTGTAGTCATCACGTCAGCCCACGCCCGTGAAGGCAAGAGCACGGTGAGTCGCCTTCTAACCATCGCCAACCGTGACCTAAAAAGACGAACCCTTCTCATCGATGGGGATCTTCTGACTCATCATCCCAGCCGCTTCTTCGGCATTTACGAGGATCAGACCAGTGGCCTTCACCATTTGGTGGATCAACCCACAGCTACCAATTTCAGCGAGCTTATTGTTCCTACGACCCTTGACGGCATTTCCTTTATGCCGCGGGGAGAACGCATAGAAACCATCGTGTCCCCCAACCTTGTAAAAAGCTTGGATCCGGCACTTCAGAATTTACGCTCCCGTTACGATCTAATCCTGGTAGATACCCCTCCCCTATTCGCCTCTACCTTGGCGCACCAGTGGTTGAGTGTTGCCGACCTCATTGTGGTTGTGGCCCGGCTCCTGGTCACTCGCCCTAAAGATGTGGTCGAGTCGATTCAGACAGCCAAAATATTCTCCCGCGCCCCTGTTGGAATCGCCTTAAACTGCATCCCCGTACGATTGATTGACCGAAGGCTCTCTAATTACTACTTTTCAAAGAAACGGCCGCCCCCTAACCAAATGGCGGCCTAACAGCTCTTTTTGAGTGTAAAAAAAATGCGACTTGTCGGATTTATCTCTATCTTCATACTAAGTGGCCTGGCGCAAGCGTCGGCTCAGTATCATTCGGAGATTGGGGAAGCCGCTCGTCGGGCCTCTTTAGACCCCAAGCTGGTGGAAGCTGTCGTGAAGGTGGAGTCAAACTTCTTCTCACGAGCCGTGTCACCCAAGGGGGCCCAGGGTTTAATGCAGGTTATCCCAAGAACCGCAGAAGAATGCGGAATTCAAGACCCCTACCACACGGTGAACCATCTTATGGGGGCCTGTGAGTGCCTGCGAAAGCTGATTAATCAATACCGTGGAAATTTGAGACTAGCTTTGGCGGCCTATAATGCCGGCTCTGGTGCCGTGCGGAAATATGGCGGAATTCCGCCATTCCGGGAAACCCGCGATTACGTAGCCAAAGTATTAAGAATCTATTCCCGCCTCAAGAAAAATCCCTAGGCCGAAATTTGAGCCTGAAGCCCTTGTAAGGACGTAGCCCTAAAAACAATCTGGCTGGAATCAGAAAATAACGGGCGGCCAGAATCCTGCGCCAACTTTTCTAACGTCTCATAGATCCCCCGGCGAATCGGGTAGTCGAGCGTATGCAAAATGAGTTGTTTGCCTTTTCGTTTTTCAAAATTTAACGCAATGGGCGCTTTAAGATTAGCCGTCATCTTTGTAGGATCGCTGGGGATGGTTACGATGCAAAAGAGCTTTAGCGACTCAACCGACTCACAGTCGAGCATCGAAACATCGCCTTCATTCAGCTCAATTTGATATTCCGCTTCAAACAAAAAAGGATTCAGCAACGGAAAGGCGATCGTCGGTTTTTTTACGGCTTGAAGCCATAAAAACAGTGAATCGTCCGGACGTTCTACCAAACAGTATTGTCGAATTTTAGAAAAACCTAGGATGCCTTCGGGGAAATCGAGGAGGTCTGACTCATCTACCTCCAAATTTCCGAAACGGCTGGTATGTAGTAGCATTATTGGATCCCTTTCCTTTAACACGTTCGTTAAACGCCAGACTCCATAGACTACTTCTTCTTTTCGAAATTCACTTTCAGATGCTCCTCAATAAGCCGATCTGCTGTCTTCTTGCTGTCCACTTTGTAAGTCCCCTCCTTGATTTTCGTTTTCAAGGCTCGGACTTTTTCATCGCGG
>JAYVQZ010000353.1:0-5585 GCA_043776735.1 Deltaproteobacteria bacterium
GCTTTTTTAATAATAGTAGATTTTGGATCGCCATCGAAAATTGTAGGGAATGATTCCCTACAATGGAATTTCAACTTTTTGAACAATAAAAATTGGCGCATCTCGTCAAACATATTCACCCTTTTTTATTTTATCCACGATGATCTTCTCAGGCATGGTTGGATCGCGCGGATCCACCATGAAGTAGGCCTGCTGTTCACAACGACGTTTGTTCTTAAGCAGCCATTCAAGCATCTTGGCAACGCCTCGGTTCTTTTTATCGCGAAAGAACGGATCGTTCTTTAATGCGTCGGCAGCCTTCTTTAACGCACGTCCCTCAGAGACGTCAGTTTCCCTCACGGCGTAATCGCTTAAGTCATATTTCTTAATGTCTTCAGGCATCACACCCAAAAAACGAACTTCAGGCGCGCTAAAGTCTTTATTCCGGATAAGACTTGCCGCGGAACCGGCTTTCAGCGTGCGGTAAATGTTTTGAAGAGTGTACGCGTCCAGATCGCCAAAGAAGTAGATAGGGACATTAAGCTCTTCAGAAATCAGCTTGCACCAGCCTCGAACGCCGTTACTGGGCACCCCTTGGGCACCCAAAAGAATGCAGGAGTGGCGTTTGCAAAAACCATTAGCCACCAAGGTGTTTGCCGTACCTTCAGACTCCACAACCAGACAAAAATCGATCTTCTTTTTGGCTTTTAACTTAAGAGCCTGAGGGCGGTTCTTGGGCTGAAACGGCGTAGTTCCCAACGAACTGAGATCCACTACAGCTTTTTCACCGTCAGAGAGCGTTTCTGTTACCACCAGTTGATTAGAATAGGTTTGTCCACCACGATCGTTGGCATAACAGTTGAGTTCTTCCCGGTAGCATTCCAGCATTTCGCATATGAAATCGATAATGGAATCACTTTCGTTCTGATCTTGAAAATCTAGAGGCGACAAATCTTTAGAATGCTTCACCTCGCCTTTACAGATGTAGTAAAGCTCGCGCTTCGTGTTAACCGCACCAGTTTCAAGATTTCGCAGGAAAATCTCTAGCATGAAAATCGCTCGAGACATTTTTTGCACGGAAGCCACATTAAGTTCTGTTCGAACTTTTTTACCTCCGGGAGTCAGATAGCCAACGGTGGGTGAATACCGTGAATTATCTAAGGAGCATTTTACGGCTTCAAGTACAGGGCGCCTGGCGTGCTCCAAGTCGGTCAATAGACGCTCACACAGCGTCTTGGTCATTTTTGGGATATCGTTATTTCTATCGAGGGAGCTCATCTTTCCACCGTCTTTTCCTTATTGGACCCTTTGCGACCTTTTGCTTTTTTTTTGTCGTCGGTCTTCTTCTTAGATTTTTTGGAGTCCTCTTTAGAATCTTCTGTAGAATCTCCATCGTCACCCGCCAGGTCGGCTTCCGTGGGCTCTTCTTCTTTTTCCGTCACATGAAATCGGCCTTTTTGTTTGGCCACTTCCGCATCGGCAACGGCCTGATCTAACTGAGTCTTGGCCTGATTGATGTCTCTACCGAGCAACTTTATAAGACCGTCAGAGGCCTTCTTCTTGCGCGACTCCGGAGCTTTTGTGATTCGGCAAAGACAGTCCACAAGAATCGGACAGAACTGTTCGATATGGCGCAACTTCTCTTCGAGATCGGCCTCTTTGTTCTCTTTGCGAATATGGCGCGAAAGCCGTTGGCCTGCCTGTATCAAAGTACGACGGATCTCTTCGACTAGCTCATCACTGGCATCAACCGTCTCTTTCGAAGCATTTTTAAATTTGATGAAGGGGGAGACAAGACTGACGGCGATAACATAAGGGCCTGAAGGAACGCTGTCGCGAGACTGGCTCAACCCGTAAGTTCTCCAGTTAACGCTCTCGATCGACTTCACCATCGCGCAGGCGGACTTATCAAATTGTAAGGGAACTCGGTTGGCAAAACGAAGGACTGTTGCCGGCTGCTCCTCTCCAGTCTCTGAACGGACCGCAGTTTTTAACCTAGCAATGGCGACTTCCACGGCTACTGGTTTGGAATCGCAAATGGTGGGCTTTCGAGTCACCACTGAGAAAAAGTCCACTTCGCCCAGGCGACGAACACTTTGAGAAAAAGCAACTTCACCGATAGTGACTACGGATTTCGTGCTAGGCGCCATCAATTCTGTTTTATGAACGGCGGCAAAAGCTTCCTTAAACTGCTGTTCATTTAGTTTGTCGATCGAGACGTCGAGCAGCTGCTTTTTCAGGCCGTTCTTTACGATGTCAGTGATCACATTGTCCGAAATTCGCGAAAAGCCTTTTTTCAACCACTGTTTGAGCGCCATTTTTCCAAACAGATGGGAATGGGCAATAAACTCGCCAAGCTTCATCGTGTGCGGATGGGGATCGGTGGCGTCAGGAATTTCGGGGCAAATTTCCGAAACTCGCTTGACCGTCTGCCACGTTTGTTCGGGAAGACGATATTTCAACGTCAGATGAGGGTTTACGAGAGTGGTTCCCAAAAGGTACGAGATTAACCCGCCCTCCCCTTGCAGCTGGATGCGCCCATCAATTTGAAACTCTACCGCGACCCCGCTGGGGCGATCCCAATCAATGGCCTTCTTGTCCTTAACGATCCCTTTATTATGTTTAATATCCACTTCAACCGTAAGGGATACCGCCTGGCGCATCTTTGGAGTTTTGGTAATTACGCGAGCGCCGGTAGCGCTGGTGAGCTGAGCCCAAGTGGTGGCCGCAGAAATACCAATGCCTTGCTGACCGCGTGAGCACCTACCGCGACCAAGCTTAGACGAGGCGAGGTACTCACCAAATACTTGAGGAACATCCTCAAGATTCAATCCGGGGCCATTGTCTTCAACAGAAATCGAGATTAAGTCCGTGTTTTTCAGTGTCCCCACACCAATTTTTTTAATGTCCACGGTGAGTTCCGGAAGAATGCCCGCATCTTCACAAGCGTCGAGGGAGTTATCTACCGCCTCTTTCAAGGTGGTTAGCACTGCTTTTGTCGGCGAGGAAAAGCCCACTTGCTGGAGATTTTTAGAAAAATATTCCGCGGTACTACTGGAAGTGATTTTTTGTTGTTTGGCCACGAGCCTGCTCTTTGTTGGTTAAACTAAGCCAATTGAATACTTATCGCGTGCGACAATGTTTGAGAATAGGGCATCAATGTGAATTGAGGCAAGCCTCGGTTTTTCCTGTGACCTTTTGCTCGGTTATCCGCGCTGAGTTATCGGAACGTAATTTCGTTCTTTTTCGCCAACGTAGATCTGACGGGGACGCCCAATTTTCGCGTTAGGCGAATCCGACATCTCCTTCCACTGGGCAATCCAGCCGGGCAAGCGCCCGATGGCAAAGAGCACAGTGAACATGTTTGTCGGAATCCCCATCGCTCGGTAAATGATACCGCTATAAAAGTCGACGTTGGGATAAAGCTTTCTAGAAACAAAGTAATCGTCCGAAAGGGCTGCCTCTTCTAGACGCTTGGCGATATCTAGCAACGGGTCTTTTACGCCCATCTTGGATAAGATCTCATCACAGGCTTTTTTAATAATCTTGGCACGAGGATCAAAGTTCTTGTAAACGCGGTGCCCGAAGCCCATCAGACGGACTCCGCTTTCTCGCTTCTTTACCCGATCGATAAAGCGCGTCACGTCCCCGCCACCCTCATTCTTGATAAACTTGAGCATCTCAATCACTTCCTGATTGGCGCCACCGTGGAGCGGTCCCCATAAGGCCGAAATACCCGCTGACACCGAGGCATAGACATTAGCGCGACTGCTTCCCACCAATCGCACTGTCGAAGTGCTACAGTTTTGTTCGTGGTCGGCGTGAAGGATGAGCAATAGGTCAAGAGCCTTTGCCACCACCGGTTCCAGACGATAATCCTCGGCCGGAACGGCAAACATCATTTTTAAAAAGTTCGAGCAATAATCCAGCGAATTAGAAGGATAAACGAACGGCTGACCAATCGACTTCTTATAAGAGAAAGCGGCGATGGTAGGCAGCTTGGCTAACAGGCGAAAAATCGAAAGGGAGCGCCCCTCTTCTGAATCCTCTTCGTGTTGATAAAAAGTGGACAGGGTGTTTACTGCCGAGGAGAGAGTTGCCATGGGATGAGCATCACGAGGAAACCCGTCGTAGAAGCGCTTCATGTCCTCGTGAATCATGGTGTGTCGCGTCATCTGAGTTACGAAGGCCTTAAGCTCAACCGCGTTGGGCAACTTTCCGTAGAGCAAGAGGTAGCTGACTTCGATGAAAGAGGAGTGTTCCGCAAGCTGTTCAATCGGATAGCCGCGGTAGCGCAGAATCCCTAGCTCACCGTCTAGAAAGGTGATCGCACTAGTGCACGCGCCGGTGTTCATGTAGCCGTTGTCCAGCGTGACATAGCCCGTCTGGGCGCGCAGCGCTGTGATATCAATCGCCTTCTCCCCTTCGGTACCCTCGAAGATGGGAAGTTCGTAAACTTTATCGCCAATGGTTAGTTTAGCCGTATTCATGAGAAGCTCCTGTCTGTCGACACCGGCTCTATCACAGAAAGAACCCCGTTGAAAATGTGCTTGTAACAACGAGTCGAAAACCTGACTTAGCTTTTCTTGGCAAGTTTTGCCAAGCGACTCGCTCTTTTGGTGGCCTGCACCACGGCCTTTATCAGCGTTACCCTTAACTTTCCTTCTTCCAATTCCAGTAGCCCGTCGATGGTACAACCGGCGGGAGTGGTCACTTCATCTTTGAGGGCAGCGGGGTGCTTGCCTGTGTCGAGAAGCATCTTGGCCGATCCCATGACGGTGTGCGCCGCAAGCTGGGTCGCCACTTCTCGCGACAGCCCGACTTTAATACCGGCATCCATGAGCGATTCCAAAATCACATAGACATAGGCTGGTCCGCAGCCACTCAGACCCGTCACCGCATTCATCAGCTTTTCATCGACCTTAACGATCTTTCCGACAGGCTTAAAAATATGCTCGACCCGAGTCCAATCCCGTTCTGTAGCATTACGCCCCAGGCAAGCTGCCGTGATTCCGCTACGCACAAAAGCCGGGGTATTGGGCATCGCACGGACCACTGCCGCGCTTTTACCGAGAGCCTTTTCTAGACTGTCGGTTTCAATGCTGGCCACGATTGAGATCAGGGTGTGATTCTTAGTAAAATATTTGCCCAATGAGGCAAGGACGTCGGCGGTGTTCTGCGGTTTTACCGCTAACACCACGATATCACACTGTTTCACAAGCGCTTCGTTGGTAGCAACCGGAGTAATTCCCAGTTCCCTAGCCGCGGCTTCACGAGTTTCGGCATGGGCTGTAGTGAACAAAATGTCCTTTGCCCCAACGGTTTTAGACTCAATGAGGCCCTGTACGAGGCATTTCCCCATACGTCCAAGGCCGAGAATTCCAATTTTTTCTTTAATAAGTGGAGCCATAATCTTTCTTTTAAGAAATACATTTTAGCATGAACTTGATAAAAACCGGGCAGTACGGCATAAGGCTGTCTCTAAGGGCGGATAGCTCAGTTGGTTAGAGCGTCTCGCTTACACCGAGAAGGTCCACGGTTCGAGCCCGTGCCCGCCCACCAAATTTTCGCCTGCCCGGCGAAAATTAGAAAATCGAAAATCGTGA
>JAYVQZ010000354.1:0-5536 GCA_043776735.1 Deltaproteobacteria bacterium
CCGACTTCCGCGGTCAGCATATTTCGGTGGCAATGGGACGTACTGCTAGAAAAGGCTCGGATTCTGCTGGCTTGGAATTTATTTACGGTTTTCCCAATACAGCATCGTTGAATGCAGTAGTGCACTACCTTGGTTTTCACCCTATCGTTCGCTTGGCTCAATATTTTCGACGGTTGTCAGTACGTGATCAGCTGAGTCAATTGGGAATGCTCCCTATCGGACCGGTGATAGACTGCCTTTTTCGTTTTTTACTACGTGGCAAACTCGCGCTGACCCAGTTTTTTCTCAAAAAGAAAACCCATGCGTTCCCTTCCCACTCAAATTACTTGCCTTATGACTACCAAGGACTTTGGGACTCACAGAAAAAAGATTTGATTCTTTCGTTTTGGAAGGATGCTGATTATTTGCGCTGGCGCTACGGCGCAGTCGGCCTCGAAGCACACTATTTTGAGGTCCGAAAAGGAGGAAAACTCTGTGGATTAGGAGTTACTGTCGGTCGAGGGAAAATAGCGTACGTGGCTGAGTTACTGGTGGAGCAGTTCAACGTTGACCTGGCCCGCCTTATTCTCAACAGAATGTCACAGTACCATTTAACCACTAGTGCTCGAACGCTACTTTTCGTAGGGCACGATCACGGTTTTTTTGAGAAAGCGTTCTCGGATTTTCACTCCCGAAACGCCTGGGATATGATTTTTGTCGCCACCAAATCAAACCATCCCGATACGCATCCCCTGGTAATAAATGAGAACAACTGGTCCATTGCTACCGGGGATACCGATCTGTTTTAAAGGCACATTAGATCACAAACAATCGCTCTCGAATTGCCCCTTTCCAAATATGAAATCTCGCGGCAAGAAGATAGCCGTAGAAATGAGGTAGCAGACGAACATCCCTCCATGACGTCACTCGGTAGAACCAAAAAATAGCTGGGGGAAACAGCAATAGCACAAGGAGCCTGGGATGAAGGACACGGCCTTGTTTAAAAAAGAAAAACCGGTGATCCTTGAAAAAGGCCACGTCCCATTCATAGCGGCGGGCATTGCCAAAGAGCGATCGGGGCGTCCACCATTCGGAACGGTGAGTGGCCGTCATTTCGGCGCAGTGAGCAATCTTTCCTAGAGAACGGGCCCGCCATCCCAGATCGCTGTCCTCGCGCCCGTGCTGGTACCGTGCCTCTTTGAATCCTTCTAAACGAACCAGGGCATCCCGTCTAAAAGCAATGTTGCTTGCTGCAAAATCCCGCTGAGGTTGATTAACCCACGGGGGTTCGCAATGGTAGAAAGGATTGATGGGTACGCGAAAGCCGAAGGCTTTAGAAAATACGGTACCTGCGGTATTTCCCTCTACCCCCACCGCGCCCGTATCTTGGAAGCAACGAACGCCCGCGCCTATCCACTCCGGACCCACTTCGCAATCCGCATCGGTGAAAAAAATATAATCTGCGTCGGAATGGGCCCATCCTCGATTGCGGCAATGGGCTGGCCCCCGTTGCCGACCCTCGGGGATTACCCGCAGCAATGCCACAGGATAACCTTTTAGAATTTCTAAAGTGGCGTCCGTGCTCGCATCATCGACTACGATGACTTCAAAATTTCCATAGGTATTTCGAAAAACAGACTCCAAACAGCGCTTTAGGGTGCGATCTTCATTGTGTGCCGGGATAACAACACTGACCTTGCTCATCACGAGCCACTCTAACTGATCCTGTCGGCCTTCGGCTATTCTCTTCCTCTAGGGACTCATCGAGTCCAAACGTAGCATGACGGGACACTAAAGCTCGCCTAGCCTGAGTGGATGGCTAAGACAGGGTTGCCAATGTGCCTAGTTTCCGACGCAACCCGAGCTATTGAGGCCGAGTGGCTTTCCGCATCAATTCCCTGCCTCCAGTTCGTTGCCATGACGCCGCGCTGCCTAGAGGCGTTAAACGATCGAGGCCACTCGGCGTTTCTGCTGGAAAATTACTGCCTCGAAACGACGTGGAGTTCGCTTAATCAGAGACTTGCCTCCTGCTGGTTTCAAAAAGAGGAAGGCCCTTTGGCCGACACTTGGTCTCATTTTCTAATCTCAGAGATGAACCAGGCGAGCCTTTTGAGGCGGGCCCTTAGCCGACTTTTAGAAACTCACAGGCCCTCTCGTCTGTTCATGATTACTAATTCTGAATTTCCCCAATTCGTTAGTGTCGTACTTCGTGAAACCGCTCGATTTGGGCTTGCTGGAGAGCTCAAGTGAACACTCCAGAAATTCTCTTTCTCTTTTTTGAGAAGGCAAACTTCTCAACCGTAGAACCCCTGCTTCGCGAAATTGAGCTCCAACGGCCGGAAAGGGCGGCCTTCGTAAAGGGATTTGATTTCAAAGAGGAGTCAGGAGAGATTCCAAAATGGGAACTGCCCATGGATCTTCGTGTGATTGAGCTGCCCCAACCCTCCTCGTCTTGTTTAGCTAAGTGGTTTGAATGGGGCCGCCAAGTGGTTCCTGTACTAAAAGATAGCGGCGACAGAGTTCCTCTTGAGGCCCTGCTTGCGCAAAATTATATTCCTCAATTGCGCCAACGGTGGGCCGAAGTCGGAGCGGCTACGGAAACGCTCCTAAAACAACTTAAGCCGCCGCTGATCGTCTTGCCGGAGGATACCGATTACATTCGAGGCCGATTGGCTGGAAGAATCGCCAAAGGATTGGGAATTACCACCGTAGTCCTTTCTGCCCATTTCTATGATCGCTGGTTGCGTTACCCAATGGTGGGAGAGCGGTACGGAGATTATTTTCTAGTTTTAAATGAACTCTCTAAAGCCCGGTTGTTAGCGCAGGGTATTTTAGCCGATCGTATCCACGTGATAGGCAACGCCGCCCTAACTACTACGCCCGTTTCGGAAACGGCACCACCGCGCCTGTTGTTGTGTGAACAGGGGCGGCCAGGTGAAAAGGCCTGGGTAGAGGACGTTGTAGAGTGGTTTAGCAACCATCCCCACGCCAAATTATGGATTCGCCCCCATCCCCACAGTAAGCGAACGTTGGTTTACCGTCTGCTGCCTCCCAATGCCGAACTGGCCCCTCCCCTTTCGCTGGACGCCCTTTTCCCTCAGGTTCGCGGAGTTATCGGCGAAACCACTTCGGTTCTTTGGCAAGCCAGCGCAGCGGGGCTTGCGACAATTATTGTTCACTACGGTTTTGGTCCGATTGAAATCGCCCTACCGCCCTCAGCAAAGAGTTCACTAGCCCGCACTCAATGCCAATTGGGGGAGCTTCTCAGTCAAGCCATTCGCGGCGATCTAGCGGCAATTCCCAAGCAGGAAATGACCTCTTCGGTCGATGACCCCACAAAAAAAGCCCTTTTGATTTTGAATAATCTACTCGCCTCCGTTAAAAGCTGCCAAGCTCGCTCCCCTGGTGTCTACGTCTTAGACTGCTAGAACACCCCAACCTGCCCCCTGTATTCTTAAGGGATTCGTGAATTCCCAAGGAATTTCTGCCCAAACTTCACACAATTGGGAGGACTTAGGCGGGTTCGGCATTTGCATTAGTAGAGGTTGTTTTCGAGGGAAACTTATGAAAAATTATTCGCTTTTGGTCATAACACTTCTTACTTTGACTCGTATCTCGCCTGCGGATCAGGTGCTCGATACGATTGAGCCGCCTGTACAGGCCTGCCACGTGCGCTGGCTGTTTCTTGACGGCTCCAAAAATGAAAAAAATGCCGCCGGTGCCGATGAGCTCGTTTTTACAAAAATGAATGGCTGTAGTGCTACGGTAATCGGCAAGAGCGACGTGCTGATCTCCGCCTCCTGTATTCCCGATGTCGATGCCACAGGTCCATATACGGCGCAGGTTATTTGTGATGGAGGGAAGGTAGTGCGGACCCTGAAAATCCTTCCCAAGGCCTTTCATAAATATGACAGAACCAAATTGGCGCTTAATGACATTGCCGTCCTAAAAACTACAGTGGAAATGGATATTGAGCCCGCACAAATTCCCAAAGACCAAAAAAAATGGGACGAACTCTTTAAACTAAATGACTGCGTTTTATTTGGTTACGGCGACAAGGTGCTTGAGCTGGACGCCAAGCCGCGGGCAATCCGTGCCTATATTGTGCCCTTAGAACTGGCGCGCAAAATGAATGGCGTCGGAGAGATACCCGGCGATAAATCCAAGACTATCATTTTAACCGAAGAACAAGTTCTCGCTGGCGACACCGGGGGCGGCTTGATGTGCCGGGATGAGAAAAAGCAGTGGTTTGCGATGAGCGTAACCAGCTACATTGGTGAGCAAAAGGTCGATCTTGGAAAGACAAAACCCATGGTGTGGAGCGACGGACGGGATTTTAAAACGAATACCCCATCACTGGGTGTCCTGACGGGGACCCCTGTTGCCGCAAAATGGATAGCGGAACAGACCAAAGAAAAGGTACTGATTGAGTCTGGCGGAAGAATTCCACTCCCTGGCCAAGATCCTGTGTCCCGTCCGAACATTAGACCTACAGGCGGGTCTCACAAATAATCTTAAGCGGCGAGTAAAGCAGCAGCTTCATTCTTAATGTAGTGCCGGTACCATTCCACGGTTTGCCTAATACCCTCTTCCCAGGTGACCTCAGGGGACCAACCTAAGAGCTCTTTGGCGCGCGAGTTATCGGCATACATTCTCCAGATTTCCGTCGGCCTATAGGCTAACGCGCCAATTTCTATTTTTGAGGTACTATGGGTTAGCTTTGCAATTAGCCTAACAAGGTCGCAGATCTTAACTTCCACCCCGCTTGCTAGATTTATAGGCCCTTCCAACTTTTTGGGAGAGAGTGCCGCACTAATTAATCCCTCTACGATATTGGAAACAAAATTGAACTCTCGAGTTTGCTCCCCCTTTGTCGTTTGTACGAGTTCACCGCGTAGGCATTTGCCAATGAGTTCGGGGATTATTGCCTTGCTACTTTGGTAAGGCCCAAACGTATTGAAAGCTCTTACGATGGCAATAGGAACTGAATTTTCTATCCCTTGGGTCATACGGCAGTACATCTCACCAGCATACTTCGTAATGGAATAGGGAGAGATCGGCTGCGGGTTCATGGTTTCAACGAAAGGCACAGCGGACTGCTTTCCGTAAACCTCTGAGGTGGACATGTAGATAAACTTTTTCACCGTTTTTGGTAAGGTATCTAAGACATTGGCCGTTCCCTTGGCATTCACGTCAAAGCACTCTTCTACTTGATGAAAGCTTCCCCCAACGTGGTTATAGGCCGCCAAATGAAATACGTAGTCCGGGTTAAATCTTCCCACCACCGTCAAGGCGCCGCGATTTCTAAGATCTACTTCGAGAATGGTGATGTCGTTCCAACAGGCCTTAAGCCTCTCATTTTTTATCTCATTGCCATAGCGGACGGTGACAGCAACTTTGGCACCCGCTTTAACGAGTCGATCCACTAAATGACTTCCAATAAATCCCGATCCACCGGTAACCACGACTCGTTTGTTCTTCATGCTGCCTCCTCATGTACCGTATAGAAATCCATGATCTCTTTTTCGGCATTGGCTAATTCATTTTCCGTATTCAC